>NZ_JBSFVU010000014.1:0-223892 GCF_053592475.1 Streptomyces sp. NPDC002671 | reverse complement strand
GCTCGACGAGCAGTGGCATCGCGTCCGAGGCGGTGACCAGCTCCCGCAAGGGATAGCGGGCCAGGATCGCGTCCACCTCCGGCGCCAGCGCCGCCTTGAAGCGCTCGTGCACCGGCAGCGAGTCGTCACCGAGAGCGCGCGCCGCGGTCAGGACCAGCTGCCGTTCCGGCCCCTTGGGTACGCCGGCCGCCGCACGCTCGTAGAGCTCGGCACCCTCCTCCAGGACCAGCCCGGTGTCGATCCCGGCCGGCACCTTCACGGAGGCGGTGTGCCGCCAGGTGGCCAGCGGATGGCTCCAGGCCTCCACGCGGAAGGTCCAGCGGCCCGTGGCGTCCGGAGTGACCTCCGCGCCCCAGCGGTCGCTGCCGGGGGCGAGTTCGCGCATCGGTGTCCAGGAGCCACGGCGGCCCCACGGATCGCGCAGGACGACATTGGCACCGACGGCATCGTGCCCCTCGCGGAACACGGTGGCCGTGACCTGGAAGGTCTCCCCGGCCACCGCCTTCGCCGGGCGCCTGCCGCACTCAACGGCCGGCCGGACGTCACGTACCGGTACGCGGCCGATGTCCGGGGTCCTGCGCATGTGTTCACCTCCGCCGTGTGCGAAGCCGGGCACCCGGCCCGGCCTCGCGATCCGAGAAAACGGTTCGGCTTCCGCCGAACCGCAAAGACGCCATGTACGGTGCCAGGTCAGGGGCTTGACGCCGGGGAACGCCGCTCCGGCGGCCTCCTTCTGGCGGTCCGGGCCGGTTTGGACCGGCCGTCCTGCTCCTGCAGGTAGGTGACCAGGTTGGTGCGCAGATAGCGCTCGGCGGCGTCCGCGGCCTCCCGGGCGCAGCGCTTGCCCATGAGCACGCACAGTGTGTAGCCCGAGTCCTCGAAGGTGGCTCGGAGCGAGCGGTCGTGCGGCGAGGCGAGCATCATCCGCTCCCACGCCCGGTAACGCCGCAACTGCCGGGCCACTTCGGCCTTGGCGGGTAGCAGCATGGCCCTCTTCACCCTCCACGCTCTCGACTGGGCGCGTTCCCGACCCTCGGGTGGCGTCCGCGCACGGAGGGGCGCGGCACCGTTACGGCGATCGAGGCTTTCACTCATGGTGCACGCATGAGGACGCAGCGTCTTGTTGGAGCTTCAACCACGGTCGTGTCGCGGTGCTCGTGTTGCACGAATGGCGTAGTGGCCGCACTGTGGATGTGACTCAGAAGCGATCGGCGCTCACGCTGTGTGTCTGGATCCCTTCCGGACGGGTGAGGGGAGCGGGAGCTTCGCGGGTGAGGAGCAAGCGACTATGAAGACCGCAGTGCCCTGCTACTACCACCTTGACGTGGAAGTCAGTGCTGAACGGGTGGGACAGGTCAGCCGTATCCTGGCCGCCCATCTCCGCTACTGGGACCTCGACAACCTCGTGGCCCCCGTCTGCCGCGGCGCCGAGCTGCTGTTGCGGGCGATCGACGAGCACGCGACCGACAAACGCACGTCCATCGAGCTGTGGTGGAACGGCCAGCATCTCATCACCGCGTTCGGGGGCGACGATCCCGACCTGCGCCCGGATCAGGATCTGCGGGCCTGCCTGACGGACATCGCGGCCATGAGCGACGGCTGGGGCTGCTGCGCTCCGGAGACCGGCAGCAAACTCATCTGGTTCTCGCAGCGGGCCCGTGCCGGTGAGCGCGTCCCGCTGGTGCCCCTCGCCCCGGCGCCGACCCTGACCCAGGGCCTCCAGGTGCCGCGCGAGGAACCGGCGGTCGTGCTCGCCGCCCCGGCCGCCGCCTTGGACGACGTCCTGGAGGGCAGCCGGTGACGGCCCGCAAGGCCAGGAAAGGGGTGCCCGTGTGGAGCGGGCACCCCTACCCGTTGGGCGCCGTATTCGACGGACAGGGCACCAACTTCGCGCTGTTCAGCGAGGTCGCCGAGCGGGTCGAGCTGATCCTCGTCGACGACGCCGGCGCCGAGACCCCCGTGCCGCTGCACGAGGTCGACGGGTTCGTGTGGCACGCGTACCTCCCCGGCATCGGCCCCGGCCGGCGCTACGGCTACCGGGTGCACGGCCCCTGGGACCCGTCGCTCGGCAACCGGTGCAATCCGGCGAAGCTGCTGCTCGACCCGTACGCCCGGGCCGTGGACGGCCAGATCGACAACCACGCCTCCCTCTACGAACGCGCGCCGCAGGGCCGCTCCTCGGCCGACAGCGCCGGGCACTCCATGCTCGGCGTGGTCACCGACCCGTACTTCGACTGGGGCGACGACCGCCCGCCCCGGACGCAGTACGCGGACTCCGTGATCTACGAGGCTCATGTGCGGGGCATGACCCGTGCCCATCCGGATGTTCCGGAACGGCTGCGCGGCACCTACGCCGGCCTCGCGCATCCCGCGGTGACAGAGCATCTGACCTCGCTCGGCGTGACCGCGGTGGAGCTGATGCCGGTGCACCAGTTCGTGCAGGACGGTGTGCTCCAGGACCGGGGCCTCGCCAACTACTGGGGCTACAACACCATCGGCTTCTTCGCCCCGCACAACGCCTACGCCGCCTTCGGCAGCCGGGGCCAGCAGGTCAACGAGTTCAAGGCGATGGTGAAGGCGCTGCACGCGGCCGGCCTCGAAGTGATCCTCGACGTGGTCTACAACCACACCGCCGAGGGCAGCGAGTTCGGCCCGACCCTGTCGTTCCGGGGCATCGACAACGCCTCCTACTACCGCCTGGTCGACGGCGACTGGGCGCACTACTACGACACCACGGGCACCGGAAACAGCCTGCTCATGCGGCACCCGTACGTGCTTCAGCTGATCATGGACTCGCTGCGGTACTGGGTCACCGAGATGCACGTCGACGGCTTCCGTTTCGACCTCGCGGCAACCCTGGCCCGGCAGTTCCACGAGGTGGACCGGCTGTCGGCGTTCTTCGACCTGATCCAGCAGGACCCGGTGATCAGTCGCGTCAAGCTCATCGCCGAACCCTGGGACGTGGGGGAGGGCGGCTACCAGGTGGGCAACTTCCCGCCGCTGTGGTCGGAGTGGAACGGCAGGTACCGCGACGCCGTACGGGACTTCTGGCGCGCGGAACCCGGCTCGCTCGGCGAGTTCGCCTCCCGTCTGACCGGCTCCTCCGACCTCTACCAGCACAGCCGGCGCAGGCCGCGCGCGAGCGTCAACTTCGTCACCGCGCACGACGGTTTCACGCTGCGTGACCTGGTGTCGTACAACGACAAGCACAACGAGGCGAACGGGGAAGGCAATCGGGACGGCGAAAGCGTCAACCGGTCCTGGAACTGCGGGGCGGAGGGCGACACCGACGACCCGGCCGTCCTCGAACTGCGCGCCCGCCAGCAGCGCAACCTGCTGGCCACGCTGCTGCTGTCGCAGGGCATCCCGATGCTCTGCCACGGCGACGAGATCGGCCGTACCCAGCGCGGCAACAACAACGCCTACTGCCAGGACAACGAGATCTCCTGGGTGAACTGGGAGCTGACCGAGGAGCAGCGGGCCCTCGCGGACTTCACCGGCCGGCTGATCGCCCTGCGCGCCGCGCACCCGGTGCTGCGCCGCCGGCGCTTCTTCCGGGGCGAGACGGCGACCAACGCGCGGCAGCCGCTGCCCGACCTGGTGTGGCTGCGGCCCGACGCCCGCGAGATGACCGGCCGGGACTGGCAGCGCGACGACGCGCACTCGGTCGGCGTGTTCCTCAACGGCGACGCCATCGCCGAACGTGACCCCTACGGCCGCCGCCTCGTCGACGACTCCTTCCTGCTGCTCCTCAACGGCTATTGGGAACCGGTCGACTTCCGCCTGCCCGACGCCTCCTACGGCGAACGCTGGACGACCCTGACCGACACCGCCGACCCCGAGGGCATCCCCGACGAACGCGAACGCAAGGCGGGCACGAGGCTCCGCGTGGAGGCCCGCAGCATGGTCCTGCTGTCCCGTCCGTCGCGTCCGTCCCGTCCGTCGCGTTCATCGCGGGCCGGGCGCTGACCCGTCCCGCGCGGGACGGCTCAGCGGGTGGGGTGTGAGGTCACTGTGAACTGGGCACCGTCGGGGTCGCGCAGGATCGCCTCGGACTCGTCCTCGCGCAGCACGCTGCCGCCGTGCTTCTCCGCCGCGCGGGCGCAGTCCGCCACCGTCGCCACCGCGAAGTGGACCTGCCAGTGCGGTCGCACCTCGGGGTCCGGGACGGCCTCCGCCGCGCCCGAGTCGATGCGGGCCACCACGTCACCCCGGCTGCGCAGCACCACCTCGCCGCCCTCGTACTCGACCTCGCAGCAGCCCGGCTTGTTCGAGGCCCAGTCGAGGATCTCGCCGTAGAAGAGCGCGGAGTCGAAGGCGTTGCGGGTGTGCAGCCGTATGAAGGTCGGTGCCGCCCGCCGCCACGACTCCCAGTTGGAGATCAGTTCCCCCTGCCAGATCCCGAAGGTGGCGCCGTCCCGGTCGGCGAGCAGCGCGGCCCGGCCGGGCGGGAAGGACAGCGGCCCGACCGCCGCCGTACCGCCGCGCTCCCGGGCCCGGGCCACGGCCACGTCCGCGTCCGGAACCGCGAAGTACGGCGTCCAGGCCACCGCCATCTGCCACATCGCGGCGATCGCGGCGATCCCGGCCACCGGCACCCCGTTCGCCAGCGCGATCCGGAAGTGCTCACCGAGCTTGGCGCCGCGCCAGCGCCAGCCCAGCACGGCCGTGTAGAAATCCTGGGTGCCCTCCAGGTCGCGGCTGGTGAGGCTCACCCAGCACGGCGCGCCGAAGACGGAGTGCGTCGAGAGGACCTCGCGCTTCCTGGGTGCACCGCTGGCAGGCGTGTCTTGGTTCATGGCAGTCGCGTCCTGGTCTCGGGGCCCGGCGGCCCGGCTCTCGTTCCAGTGTCCAACCGCAACGGGGTCGGGCGCAGGTCGAGTACCCCGGTGGCCGGAGGCCAGCCGGGTGACAGACGTGCGGCACAGACGTGCGGCTCAGCGGGCCTCGGCGAGCAGTTCCTCGCGAATCCGGTCGAAGCAGCCGCTCAGCAGCCGGGATACGTGCATCTGCGAGATGCCGAGTTGCTCGGCGATCCGGCTCTGGGTCATCCCGCGGAAGAACCGCAGGTAGAGGATGGTGCGCTCGCGCTCGGGCAGCGCGGCCAGGCACGGCCCCACGGCGGCCCGGTCGACGACGAGGTCGTAGCCGGGGTCGGACCCGCCCAGCGAGTCACCGAGGGCGTAACCGTCCGTACCCGCGACCTCGGCGTCCAGCGACAGTGCCGTGAAGCACTCCAGCGCCTCCATCCCGGTGCGCACCTCGGCCTCGCTGAGCCGGGCGCGCGCGGCGATCTCGGCGACGGTGGGCGCCCGGCCCGGGGTGGTCTGCGCCAGCTCCTTCGCGGCGACGCGCACCCGGTTGCGCAGATCCTGCACCCGGCGCGGCACGTGCAGGGTCCACATGTGGTCACGGAAGTGGCGCTTGATCTCGCCGGTGATCGTCGGCACCGCGTACGCCTCGAACGCGCGACCGCGCTCCGGATCGTAGTGGTCGACGGCCTTGACCAGGCCCAGCGCGGCCACCTGGTACAGATCCTCCAGACACTCCCCGCGACCGCGGAACCGCACCGCTATCCGCTCCGCCATCGGCAGCCAGGACCGGACCACCTCGTCCCGCAGCGCCCGTCGCTCCGGACCGTCGGGCAGCGCCGCAAGCCGTTCGAAGGACTCGCCCGTGTCGGGGGCGTCGTCGTGCGGATGGGCTTTCGCGCTGCCTGTGACACGCATGGTGCGAACCTCTCTCAGCAGGTGCTGAAGGTCCGAAGCACTCACCTCAGAATCCCACAGAGGGAGATAGCCGAACAAATTGGGAGATATAGGTGTGAATGGGGCAGGGGTGTGGACCGGCCTGGACGTGATGTGCGGCACGCGCCGACACCCCGCCCGAAGGGCCCTCGCGCGGGTTTTTCCTGGGCAGCGCTTGATCAGTGATCAAAGCGGGCGAATCAGCTGCCCACAGAGCATTCTGCTCATTTGACAGTGCGCTGAGCGCACAGATAGACAGCACCTCTCGAAGGTCGAGAGGGGCATTGTGTACGAGCCGAACGTGGTCGGGGACTGGCATGAGTATGACGAGCATGCCGGTCTGCGGGTCCGCGTCCACCGCCTGGAGGCGACAGAACCGCCGCGCGGACGCGACGACGCCGCCGCCGGACTGACGTACTTCAGTGTCCGGGTGACCGTCGAGAACCGTGGTGCGCAGCACTACGGCATCCACCTGGAGGACGGCCAGGCCGATGTCCGGGTCGGCCCGGACGGGGAGGGCGCCTTCATCGACTGGCGCAACTCGCAGTTCATCGAGGGCTTCGACGTCTACCCGCTGCGCCGGGTCACCGCCGTGCTCTACGCGGCGTGCCCCGAGGCCGCCCTCACCCACGTGGACGTGCAGGTCCAGCTGCGCGTGAACGAGGAGTGGACCGACCGGCGGCTGTGGGCGGGCGGCATCGGCGTGCTGGAGACGACCGCGGCGGCCACGCCGGCGGGCGCCGGGCCGGGCAGCCTGGCCCACCAGCTCGGCGCCTTCCTGAAGGACCAGACCGAGTTCCAGAGGGACCAGACCGGGCCGGACACCGCCTGACCCGGTCGTCGCTTCTCCGTCGCCCCGCCGGGTGCGGGACGCCGTCGATCAGTGCGCGATGCCGTCGATGATCTCCCGCGCCCCCTGCCTGAGCAGCGCCACCGCGACCGAGGTGCCGAGCGTGGCCGGGTCGAGCCGGCCCGCCCACTCGTGGGCGTTCAGCCGGGTCTTGCCGTCCGGGGTGAACACGCAGGCGCGCAGGGAGAGTTCACCGCTGCGGTCCACGCGAGCGTAACCGGCGATGGGGCTGTTGCAGTGGCCCTGCAGCACGTGCAGGAACATCCGCTCGGCCGTCGCCTCCCGGTGGGTGGCCGGATCGCCGAGCCCGCTGACCGCGTCGATCAGATCGGTGTCGTCCTCCCGGCACTGCAGGGCGAGGATGCCCGCGCCGATCGGCGGCATCATCGTCTCCGGGGACAGCACCTCGCTGATCACGTCACGGCGGTCGATCCGCTCCAGGCCGGACACCGCCAGCAGCAGCGCGTCCGCGTCGCCGGCGGCCAGCTTCTCCAGTCGGCGGTTGGCGTTGCCGCGGAACGGCACACATTCCAGATGCGGGTGCGTGGCCGCCAGTTGGGCCACCCGGCGCACCGAGGAGGTGCCGATCCGGGTGCCGGCCGGCAGCTCGTCGAGGGTGAGCCCGCCCGGGTGCACCAGCGCGTCGCGGATGTCGTCCCGCTTCAGGAACGCGGCGAACACCGTGCCCGCGGGCAGCGGCCGGTCGGCGGGCACGTCCTTCACGCAGTGCACCGCGAGATCCGCCTCGCCGGCCAGCAGCGCGGCGTCCACCTCCTTGGTGAACGCCCCCTTGCCCTCGACCTGGGACAGGTCGCCGAGCCACTTGTCGCCGGTGGTCTTCACCGGTACGACCGCGGTGCGTACACCCGGATGCAGTACGGCCAACTCGGCTCGGACACGCTCTACTTGGGCCAGCGCCATGGGCGAGTCGCGGGAGACGATACGGATCAGATCGGGAACCGGCATGCGGACACGATAGACCTTCGGCCGACAGGGCGTGGACGCGCCCGTCATCGTGTCAGGCGCAGGCTGTAACGGACCTTGTTCTTCGCATGGGCGCCGAGACGGTCGTAGAAGCGCACCGCGCCCTCGTTCCAGGCCGGGGTCTGCCACTGCACCTCGGTGAGCCCGAGCCGGTGGGCCTCGGCGACCACCGCGTCCACCAGCAGCGCACCGAGCCCGAGGCCGCGATGGCCGGGGGCCAGGAACAGGCAGTCCATGTGCAGGTACTCGCGGCCCTCCCAGGTGGACAGTTGGGGCGAGCAGGTGGCGTAGCCGACGACCTCGCCGTCCGCGGTCTCGGCAACCAGGCAGCACAGCCGCGGGGCCGGGGTGCCGAACAGCAGCTCGGCCAGCCGGCCGGCCAGGCCGGGAGCCGGCGGGTCGTCGCGCTCGTACTCGGCGTGCAGGGCGGCGAGTTCGACGACGCGGGGCAGGTCGGCGGGCTTGGCGTGCCGGACCTGGGGAGTGCCGCTCACCGGACCTCGCCCTCCACGGTGTCCGATCCCCAGGCCGTGAGGCGCTCGGCGAGCGGGCCCGTCCCGTCGAGTACGTGCCGGGAGAAGGCCTCCCGCTCGTGCGCTAGCAGGGCCGCCTCCCAGACGCACGGTGCGAGGCCCGCCCGGCCCGGCCGCAGTTCCGCGGGTCTGCCGGCCGGGCCGGTGAACACGGCGAGATCGGACATGTGGCCCTCGATCCACGTGTGCACCAGGACGTAGTCTCCGTCGCCGCCCGCATGCACCAGGAGCACCGCGAGCCCGAGCGAGCCGCGCAGCCGGCCGAGCGCCAGATGCCTCTCGGCGAGTTCCAGCGCCGCCTTCATGGCGGCCGAGTCGACCGAGCGGCCCGGTGCCGCGAGGGCGTACACCTTCACCAGGTGCCCGGCGGCCTCCCGGACCCCCAGGGCCCGGGCGGTACGGGCATGATGACCCCCGGCGAGATCGAGCAGACCGGCGGCGTCCACCGCCGGGGGCAGTTCTCCGTGAAGATCCATCTCGCCATCATGCCGGTTGCGCGCCAAAATCGTTCTGCGGAAGCCGAGTTGCAGCGGCCGGCACGCTCACCCGAAGCCTTCGGGCAGGACCGCCGCCGAGTCCTCCGGTGTGAGGTCCGGGCGCAGTCGCAGCCAGGACGGCTGGCGGAGCAGTCCGGCCCGGGTGCGGGTGCTGTAGCTGACCTCGCCGACCAGCCGGGGCAGCACCCAGTGGGCGCCCGCGATCCTCGGCTCCGGGTCGAAGGGGCACCGGGGGCTCGCGGCGGCTCGCAGCAGCCCCGCCAGTTCCGTGCGCTCCGCCTCGCTCCAGCCGGTGCCCACTCCGCCGACGTAGCGCAACCGGTCACCCGCGCGCTGGCCGAGCAGGAGCGCCCCGGGCAGCCCGGTCAGCCGCCCCTTGCCCGGCAGCCAGCCGCCGACGACGACGTCCTCGGCACGCAGGTTCCGGATCTTGATCCAGGCGCGGGACCGGACCCCCGGCTCGTACACCGAGTCCAGCCGCTTGCACACGATGCCCTCCAGGCCGTGTTCCCGGGTGGCCCGCAGCGCCTCGGCGCCGTGGCCGACGACGGCCGCGGGGGTCGACCAGTACGGCCCGGCGAGCCTCAGGTCCTCCAGCCGCTCCCGCCGTCGTACGTAGGGGAGCCGGAGCAGCGGCTCCGCCAGATACGGCACGTCGAACAGCACCAGATGCACGGGCACCCGGGCGGCCCGGCGGGCGGCTCGCGCGGGGGCGTGCGCGAGGCCCATCCGGCTCTGCAGCAACTGGAAGTCGGCCCGCCCCAGTTCGTCCAGGGCCAGCACCTCGCCGTCCAGGATCGTCGGCGTGGCACCCAAGGCGCGGCCGAGCGGCCGGAGTTCGGGATAGGCGCCGGTGATGTCCTCGCCCGAGCGAGCCCGCAGCAGCACGCTGCCGTCGCCGGGCAGATAGGCCATCACCCGCTGGCCGTCCTGCTTGGTCTCGTACGCCCACTGCTCGTCCTGGGCGGCGGGCGGCAGCGTGCCGGGCGTGGCGAGCATGGGCGGGACGAGCGGCAGGGGCGCGGCGGGCACGGCGGTCACGGGTGAAGATCTCGACCGCCGGTGGCGTCCGCACGCGCCTTTCCTCACCGGTTCCCCTGAACGGGCCCGACAGCGGCTGCCCTGCCGGCCGGTGGAGCAGGATGTACGACGCCCAGCAGCACGCCGCCACCAGGCCCAACGCCATGCCCACGTAGTCGGCGGAGGGCCGCGGGCGCATCAGGACGACCACCCCGCCCGCCGCCGGCACCGCGCACCCGGCGACGAGCCGCCGGCGCGCGGCGCTCAGCGCGAGTGCCGCGACGTACTGCCGTACCGTCCGGGACGCCGGATCCGTCGCCGTACGCCTCGCCTGGTGGCGCGAGGACCCGCACCCGGCCCAGCAGACCGTACTCGAACTGCTCACCGGGCTGTACCGGGCGCAATAGAGGAGCGGCTTCACCCCTGCGCGCCGGTCGGTACGTCCAGCCCGGTGCACGCCAGTTCCCCGTCCACCTCGGCACACGCCTCCACGCCCCTCGGCGAGGACACCGGGAGTATCGGGCTGGTGTTCTCGTCGGCGCCGTCCCCCGGATAGCTCGCCGAGAGCACGTCCTGGCCCGCCCGCACCGACACCTTCCGGGCCTGCCCGGAGCGCATCCGCACCTCCGACCAGGCGGTGCCGCAAGCCGGTGAATAGCGCAGGCGCACGACGTAGCCGGGGCCGGTGACCGTGCTCGTGGTCCGTGCGTCCCGGGCGCACACCGAGGCGTCGGGCAACTCGCCCTGGCAGGAGCGGCCATGGCAGCGCGGAACCGCGGGGAGTACCTGGGCGGTGGGGGAGTCGTCCCGGTCGGGCAGGGCCACGGCGGCGGCGACACCGAGCAGCGCGAGCGTCACCGACAGCGGCAGCCAGTGAGCCCGCCTCGGCCTCCTGCGACCCTCGCGCCGGGGCGGGCTCGCGGCGGGCGGGGCCTCGGCCGCCTCCCACAGGGCCAGTACGGCGGCGGGATCGGCACCGGCCAGCCGGCTGAGCGCCTCCACGGCCGCCCGCGGTGGCCGCTTGCCGCCCGAGAGATAGCGGTGCCAGGCCGACTTGCTGTACGGGGTGCGCGTGGCCAGCGCCGCCAGGCTCAGTCCCGTACTGCCCTTCAACTCGCGCAGTCTCGCCGCCAGTAGCTGGTCCGGCGGCTCGTCCGGCGTGGTCGATGTGTGGGGATGCCGCATTGCGCGTCCCTCGACTCCCTTTCCGCTATGGGCGCTTTTTGCCCATGATGCCGGAATGGCTTCCCGGGTGATCGGCGACCGCAACGCCCGGCGAGGTATGAGGAAGGTGAGGCGTGCGCATGTCGAGGGCCTGTTCGGGAACACGGGGTTTCCGAACAGGCCTCGGCGGTCAGCTCGTACGGCGGTGAGGGGCCGTCAGCAGCAGCGGAGGATGCGGTTGGTGCGGACGTAGTACGCGGAGACGTAGCCCTTGTGGTGGCGCAGCCGGTACCAGGTGCGGTTGCCGAACACCGAGGAGCCATACGTCTTGCAGCTGAGGGCCAGCAGCCGGTGCGCGTGCCGGTGGCCGATCACCCGGTAGCCGGTGCCCGGGCCGGAGCGCACGTTCAGCGCGGCGCGGTGCGTGGCGACACGGCCGGTGGCGGGCAGGGCCAGGTGGCGGCGGTGGTGGACGCGGCGCGTTGCGTGCTTGCGGTGCGTGGTGTGCTTGCAGTGGTGGCGGGGCGTCGCCTTGTGGCGGCCGGGGTGCGCCGCGCGGTGCGTGTGGTGCCCGGCCGTCGCGGTGGGGGCCGGGAGCGGGGTGGTGGTGCTCGCCGGGGCGGCCCCGGCCGCCGTCGGCAGGAGTGCGAGCACCACGACCGTGGCCAGCAGACCGCTCTTGAGAGTCCGTCGGATCATGGAAACCTCCGGCTGTCGTTCTCGTGACCACGGGAAGTGATCACGACAGCCAGCGTTGCCGCGACGGGCCGTCGCGATGCCGTCCCCGCGTCCCGTGGGACGCCGGGGACGTCTCCCGGGACGGGCACGGGGGCAGGCACGGCGACGGGTGCGGGCCCGCCGCGGGATCCGGACGGCAGGGCCACCCCCTCGGCTACCGTCCAGTAGGATCCGGCAGCAGGTCATCAGAGGAGGATCCGTGCCCCGGTCCGAACGCTCGCCCCGGACGCGCGTGGTGGCCGCGAAGGCGGCGGCCTTCTTCGCCGGGGTGTTCCCGGCCAATGTGAAGATGGCCATCGACTGGCGGCACCGGGCCCGCCCCGCAGCGGACGGCCGCCCTCGCGCGGCTGCCTCTCCAGGTCCCCCTGGTGCTGTGGGCCCGTGGTGTCGCCCGGAACGGGAAAGGACTGTCGTGACGAAAGCCATCGAGGTCGGCGACAAGATCGAGGACTTCGCACTGCCCGACGAGACCGGCACCACGCGCCGGCTCGGCGAACTGCTGGCCGAAGGGCCGGTCGTCCTCTTCTTCTACCCCGCCGCCATGACGCCCGGCTGCACCGCCGAGGCCTGCCACTTCCGTGACCTCGCCGCCGAGTTCGCCGCCGTCGGCGCCCGGCCCGTCGGGATCAGCGGAGACAGCGTGGAGCGGCAGCAGGAGTTCGCCGGGCGGCACACCCTCGGCATGCCGCTGCTCTCCGACACCGACGGCGCGGTCCGCGAGCGGTTCGGCGTCAAGCGCGGCTTCTCCCTCGCGCCCACCAAGCGTGTCACCTTCGTCATCGCCCAGGACCACACCGTCCTGGACGTCGTCCGCAGCGAACTGCGCATGAACACCCACGCCGACCGGGCCCTGGACGCGCTGCGCGCCCACCGGGGCTGACCCGGCTCGTCCGGCGCCGCCCAGCGGGGCCGGAGCGGCCGTCCCGGCGCTTGATGCGCCGGGACAATCGGCCCATGCTGGGGCGTATGGAGCAAGTCGCGGCCACGGCGATCATCGATGCCCAGGGCAGGGTGACCGGGTGGAGCGAGGGCGCGCGGCTGCTCACCGGGCACCCGGCCGAGGAGGTCGTGGGCCGGCCCGCGGCCGGCCTCCTTGCCGCGGACATGCCCACCGCGGCCGTATCCGGCGCAGCCACGTCGGCCGAGGCCCTCGCCGCACGGACCGGCACCGTCACCCTGCGCCACCGCGACGGTCACCAGATCGAGGTGGCCCTGACCGCCTGCCCCGTCCTCGACGTCGACGGCCGGTCCGCCGCGTACGTCGTCACGGCCGGCCCGCCCGGCGCCGCCCTGGCCGCCCAGGCCTTCCAGCAGGCCTCGATGTCCATGTCGGTCTTCGACCTCCGCCAGCGCTACCTGCGCCTCAACGAGGCCGCCTGCCAGGTGATGGACGTGCCCGAGGAGGAGCTGCTCGGCCGGTACTTTCCGGACACCGTGGAGGACACCGAACCCCACCGGGGCTTCCTGCGCCATCTGCGTGAGGTCGCCGAGACGGGTGAGCCCGTCCGCTACGAGAGCTTCGCCAGTGCCCCCACGCTGAACGAGGAGCACGCCTGGAGCATCGAGATGTGGCCGCTGCGGGACGGCCGGGGCGAGCTGAGCGCCGTCGCCCTCGCGGCCTTCGACAGCACCGAGCAGTACTGGGCACGGCGCCGGGCCGCCCTGCTCAACGAGGCCGCCAGGGCGATCGGCACCACGCTGGACGTCGTCCGCACCGCCCAGGAACTGACAGAACTCCTCGTTCCGCACTACGCCGACTTCGCCTCGGTGGATCTGTTCGACTGGGTCCTCGGTGCCGAGGAGCGCCCCGTCGACCTGGGGAGCCCTCTCGAACTGCGCCGTGTCGCCCACGCCTCCGCCGCCGAGGGCGCCCCCGAGCCCGCCGTCGTCCTCGGCGAGAGCGACACGTACCCGCCCGACTCGCCGCCCGTCCGCGCCCTGCGCGAGGGACACGCGGTGATCAGCCAGGCCGACGAGCTCGGGTTCATCGAGTTGATCACCGAGCGCAATGCCCGCTCACCCGGGACCAGCCCCACGAACCGGGACGTCCACTCGGTGATCGCCGTGCCCCTGCACGCCCGCGGCGTCCGGCTGGGCGTCGCCGTCATCGTCCGCACCACGCACCTTGACGCCTACACCCCCGACGACGCCCTCTTCGCCGAGGAACTCGCCAGCCGCGCCGCCGTCTGCATCGACAATGCCCGCCGCTTCGCCCGCGAGCGCTCCACGGCCCTCGCCCTCCAGCACAGCCTGCTGCCGCGCGGCCTGTCCGGACAGGCCGCGGTCGACGTCGCCCACCGGTATCTGCCGTGCGGATCGCTCGCCGGCATCGGCGGTGACTGGTTCGACATCATCCCGCTCTCCGGCAGCCGCGTCGCCCTGGTTGTCGGCGACGTGGTCGGGCACGGCATCCAGTCCTCGGCGACCATGGGCCGGCTGCGCACGGCCGTACGCACGCTCGCCGATGTCGACCTGGCCCCGGACGAACTCCTCACCCATCTCGACGACCTGGTCACCCACCTGGCTTCCGACAACGGCGCCGAGGAGGCCGCCGAACTCGGCGCCACCTGCCTGTACGCCGTCTACGACCCCATCTCGCGCCGCCTCTCCCTGGCCGCCGCCGGCCACCCGGCCCCGGCCGTCATCCTGCCCGGCGGCGCCGCCGAGTTCGTGCCCATGACGGCGGGACCACCCCTCGGGGTCGGCGGGCTGCCGTTCGAGGCGACGGAACTACGACTGCCCGAAGGCACCATCGTCGCCCTCTACACCGACGGCCTGCTCCTGAACCGCGAACGGGACGTCGACCACGCCGGTGACGCCGAACTCCGGCGTGCCCTGAGCGCACCCGCCGATTCCCTGGAGGATCTCGGCGACGCCGTCCTCAAGGCCGTCCTGCCGGAGGCGCCCGGCGACGACGTCGCCCTGCTGCTGGCCCGCACCCGCGCCCTCGGCGCCGACCACGTCGCCACCTGGGACGTCGCGCCCGACCCCGCCCAGGTCGCCGTACTGCGCCAGGCGACCGGCGAGCAACTGGCCGTCTGGGGGCTGGACGAGGCCGCCTTCGTCACCGAACTCGTGGTCAGCGAACTCGTCACCAACGCCATCCGCTACGGCGAACCGCCCATCCAGCTGCGCCTGATCCGCGACCGCGCGCTCATCTGCGAGGTCTCCGACGCCAGCTCCACCTCACCGCACCTGCGCCGCGCCCACGCCTACGACGAGGGCGGTCGCGGACTGCTGCTGGTCGCGCAGCTCACCCAGCGCTGGGGCAGCCGCCAGACGGGTAGCGGCAAGACCATCTGGGCGGAGCAGCCGCTGCCGGACGCGTGATCGCGCGCTGACCGGAAGCGGCCGTGGCCCTGTCGCAGAGCCGGTGGCGGGGCACATCGGCGCCGAGATCACCGGCGTCGACCTCGCCGGCCCCTCGACGATGCCGTGGACCACGCCCACCGGCCGGATCACTTCAAGGGGATGGTGACGTCGTCCTCGACCGGCGGTTCGAGCTCCTGGGCACGGTTCCCGGTCGCGGCGAAGCAGCGCAGCCGGACCTCCTCCGGGGTGACGTCCAGGCGCAGGAAGGACTTGAAGAACGGCGGACTGTAGGTGGCCGAGCCCGGTGACAGCAGCTGGGTGTACATCTTGCGCACCGGCAGCCGGAACCGGGAGGTGCGCTCCGGGTTGCCGCCGGCGCCCAGCAGGGTCCCGATCAGCCGCATGCGCCGGGTCACCCGGATGTCCGGTCCCGCCGCGCGGCCCGTCTCGATACCGAGGTACTCGGCGATCACCGCCGTCGCCTCGGCCTCGCTCAGGGCGAAGAAGCGGCGCAGCCGCAGCCGGTGGCCGTACAGGCGGCTGTGGAAGGCCAGCGAGTCGCCGCGCAGCGGATAGCAGCGGAACTCCCGCTCGGTGACGTTCGCGACGGAGACCCGGGGGATGGTGTGCGTGGCGTGCATGAACGCCCCGCCGCCGCCCGCGACCACGTACTGGACGGTGCGGCCGGCCACGTCGACCGGGTACCGCTGGTAGTTGTGGATGTCGCCGCCGATCGCGGCCACGTAGTGGTGGTCCGGGTCGCGGACGATGTCGTCGACCGTGCCGCCGCCCTCGATGGGGCACGGATGGTGCTCGCCGTCGACGTACAGCGGGGAGCCGGTGATCAGGATCTTCGGCTTCGGGCCGGCGGATATCTCGCGCAGCCAGGCGCCCTGTTCGGCGTCGATGGTGCCGAGCAGCCCGGTGTCGATCCCGACGATCCGCACCGGGCCCGCGTCGATCGCCCAGTACGGGCCGGGCTGTACGGCCTGTTGCTCCGGGGCCGACCGCAACGCCCGTGCGGCGGCGAGGCGTTGCTCGTCGGCCGGGCGCGGCTTGTGCCACAGCAGGCCGCGCAGCCAGGCCCGGGTGAGCGGCCGGGGCGCGGGCGCGGGGCCGGGCGACGGGGTGTCGGCGCAGAAGACACGCATGAACGCGCCCAGGTCCTCGTACCAGTCGTGGTTGCCCGGTATCGCGTAGATGGGCGCCGGGTAGTCCTGGTACGGCTGGAAGAACTTGCTGCCGTAGTCGTCCGTGCTGCCGACGGGGTAGATGACATCGCTGGCGAGGACCGCGAAGTCGGTTCCCCGACTGACCTTCAGAAATCCTGGGACGACGGCGTATTGGGCCCCGTCGCCCTCTCCGGTGTCCCCGATGACCATGAACGAGAAGCTGTCCGCCGCCTCCCGCCGGATCACCTTGTCGGCGGGGGCACCCGCTGACTCCCGCCGCGCCACCCAGCGGCTGCGGGCACGGCCCGTCGGGTCGCCGAACCACGACGCCAGTACGCCGTTGCGGGCGGCCCACAGGTGCCGCGGGTTCAGCCACGACAACTTCTCGACGTGTTCCGGCATCAGTTGCTTGTAGGCGCCGGGCTCGGCCGAGCCCCAGCCGGCGCCCTGTGCGGTATCGCGTGAGGAGTCAGACACCGGTGCACGGTAACAACGTGCCGATCACGCCCGGGATGCCGGGGTCTGAGGGTACGTAAGACTCTAGGAATCGACGGCCAGGCGCAGGCCGAGACCGACCAGGACGAGCCCGGAGAGCTGTTCCATGCGGCGCTGGACGGACTGCCGCCTGAGCACCCCGCCCACGCGTCCGGCCAGCCAGACCAGCGGGAGGTACCAGACCAGGTCGACCACGGCCCAGATCACCGAGAACAGCAGCAGCGTCGGCAGCACGGCGGCGTGCTGCGGCACGAACTGCGGCAGGAAGGAGACCGCGAACACGCCCGCCTTGGGATTGGCGAAGTTGGTGACCAGACCCTGTCGGTACGCCCGCCCCAGCGACACCGCGGCAGCCCCCGCCACGGGCTCCCCGGCCGCCCGGCCGGCTCGCCGCGCCTGCCACAGGGCACGCGCGCCCATCCACACCAGTACCGCGGCGCCACCGATCTGGATGCCGTCGTAGGCGACCCTGGAGGCCAGCAGCAGGGCCGAGAGACCGAAGGCCGCGGCGAGACCCCACAGCAGGACCCCGCACTCGTTGCCCAGGACCGTGGCCATGCCGGTTCTCCGGCCGTTCACCACCGCCCGGCGCAGGATCACGACCGTACTCGGCCCCGGAACCATGGCGATCAGGAAGGCGGCGCCGACGAACGCCACGACGGATGTCATCATCGGGGCAGCATTCCGGGCGTGTTGCCGCGCCGCAAGACCCGCGCCGGTCCGCGGGCCGGGGCATCAGCGAGCAGGTGCCCAGTGACCTTTCACGCATGATCACGGGATTGCCCCGATTCGGTCCGGCTCACAGCCGCCTCATAGGGAAAACCCTCGATTGACAGCGCTACCTAATGACATGAACGGGTCACCACTGTCATTCTCCCCCCGCACGCTGATGCTCCCCGTTCTGGGCTCGGATCACGTTCGCCCAGATCAGCGCACCCGCGTAGATGACCCGTCTGCGCGGTCTGTCATCGGCCGCGACCCCGGCGGTCGCAGCAGGAGGAGTTCGAGTGAGACGCCTTCCCCACAGACGCCTTCCCCACAAGCGGGCCATGGCCGGAGCCGCCCTGATCTCCACCGCGGCCTTCCTCGCCGTCGGCCTCCAGGCGGTCCCGGCGACCGCGAAGCCCGCCGCCCCCCACCCCAGCGCCCTGCGCACCGGCGGCCTCGATGCGAAGCTCAGCCCCGCCCAGCACCGCGCGCTGGTCGACAGCGCCCGGAAGCAGACCGGCGCGACCGCCCGCACCCTCGGGCTCGGCGCGCAGGAGAAGCTGGTCGTCAAGGACGTCGCCAAGGACAACGACGGCACGCTGCACACGCGTTACGAGCGCACCTACGCCGGTCTCCCCGTCCTCGGCGGTGACCTGATCGTGCACACCCCGCCCGCCTCCCTGGCCAAGGGCACGGTGAGCACCACCTACGCCACCAAGCAGAAGATCAAGGTCGCCTCCACCACCGCGACCTTCGCCAAGTCCGCCGCCCAGACCAAGGCGCTCAAGGTCGCGAAGGCCCTCGACGCGAAGAAGGCCACCACCGACAGCGTCCGCAAGGTGATCTGGGCCGGCCACGGCACCCCGAAGCTCGCCTGGGAGACGGTGATCGGCGGCCTCCAGGACGACGGCACGCCCAGCCAGCTGCACGTGATCACCGACGCCACCAGCGGCAAGGAGCTGTACCGCTACCAGGCGATCAAGACCGGCATCGGCAACACCCAGTACAGCGGCCAGGTCTCGCTGACCACGACCCAGTCGGGTTCGAACTTCACGCTCACCGACGGGGCGCGCGGCGGCCACAAGACGTACAACCTGAACCACGGCACCTCGGGCACCGGCACCCTGTTCTCCCAGACCAACGACACCTGGGGCAACGGCACCACGTCCAACGCGGCCACCGCGGGCGCCGACGCCCACTACGGTGCCGCGGAGACCTGGGACTTCTACAAGAACACCTTCGGCCGCAGTGGCATCAAGAACGACGGTGTCGGCGCCTACTCCCGCGTCCACTACGGCAACGCGTACGTGAACGCCTTCTGGGACGACACCTGCTTCTGCATGACCTACGGCGACGGCTCCGCCAACGCCGACCCGCTGACCTCCCTCGACGTCGCCGGCCACGAGATGAGCCACGGCGTCACCTCCAACACCGCGGGCCTGGAGTACAGCGGCGAGTCGGGCGGCCTGAACGAGGCCACCTCCGACATCTTCGGCACGGGTGTGGAGTTCTACGCCAACAACTCGACCGACGTGGGCGACTACCTCATCGGCGAGAAGATCGACATCAACGGCAACGGCACGCCGCTGCGCTACATGGACAAGCCCAGCAAGGACGGCGGCTCCGCCGACAGCTGGTACGCGGGCGTCGGCAACCTCGACGTGCACTACTCCTCGGGTCCGGCGAACCACATGTTCTACCTGCTCTCCGAGGGCAGCGGAACCAAGGTCATCAACGGCGTGACCTACAACAGCCCGACCTCCGACGGCGTCGCCGTCACCGGCATCGGCCGGGCCGCGGCCCTGCAGATCTGGTACAAGGCGCTGACGACGTACATGACGTCGACCACCGACTACGCGGCCGCCCGCACCGCCGCCCTGAACGCGGCTGCCGCGCTTTACGGCACCAACTCCACCCAGTACGCCGGAGTCGGCAACGCGTTCGCCGGCATCAACGTCGGCAGCCACATCAACCCGCCCGCCAACGGCGTGACGGTCACCAACCCGGGTAACCAGTCCTCCACCGTCGGCACCGCGGTGAGCCTCCAGATCCAGGCGAGCAGCACCAACGCGGGCGCGCTCACCTACAGCGCCACCGGTCTGCCGGCCGGCCTGTCGATCAACAGCTCCACGGGCCTGATCACCGGCACGCCCACCACGGCGGGCAGCTCCAACACCACCGTGACGGTGACCGACTCCACCGGCGCCACCGGAACCGCGACCTTCACCTGGACGGTCGGCACCACCGGCGGCTGCACCTCGTCGCAGCGGCTGACCAACCCCGGCTTCGAGTCGGGCAGCACCGGCTGGACCGCGACCGCCGGGGTCATCGACAACAGCGCCGGTGAGCCCGCGCACAGCGGCTCCTACAAGGCCTGGCTCGACGGCTACGGCAGCACGCACACCGACACGCTGTCCCAGTCGGTGAGCATCCCGGCCAACTGCAAGGCGACCCTGACCTTCTGGCTGCACATCGACACCTCCGAGACCACCTCCAGCGTCCAGTACGACAAGCTGACGGTCTCCGCGGGTTCGACCAACCTGGCGACGTACTCGAACCTGAACGCCAACACCGGTTACGTGCAGAAGACCTTCGACCTGTCCTCGCTGGCGGGCCAGACGGTCACCCTGAAGTTCAACGGCGTGGAGGACATCTCGCTGCAGACCAGCTTCGTCGTGGACGACACCGCCCTGACGACCAGCTGACCCGCACACCCTGAGGTCCCGCACGCGGAAGCCGTCCGCGTGCGGGACCTTCGCATGTCGGCTCGGCGGAGCCAGGGGAGCCGTGCCCCACGTCAGAACGTGCGCTTCAGCAGGTCCAGCAGCGCCGCCCAGTGCCGCTCGTCGGCGTCCCGGTCGTACGACGGGGTGTCCGCCTGGGTGTAGCCGTGCACCGCGCCCCGGTAGACCTCGCAGGTGTGCCGTACCCCGGCCTCGGTGAGGGCCTGCTCCAGCCGCCGGACCTGCTCCTCGGGCAGGGACGGATCCTGGTCGGCGTGCCCGAAGTACAGCTCGGCGGTGATGTTCCCGGCACCCTGGTGCGGGCTGTCCGGGTCCTCGGTCGCCAGCCTGCCGCCGTGGAAGCCCGCCGCCGCGGCGACCCGGTCGGGATGGGTGGCCGCCGTACGCAGCGCCAGCCGGGCCCCCATGCAGTAGCCGGTGATCGCCACCGGGCCGTCGGCCGCCAGCGGGTTGTCGGCGAGCCAGCCCAGATACGCGTCGGCGTCCCGCCGGATCTGCTCCGGCGTCAGCGAGTGCACGATCGGGCCGAGCCGCTCCCAGATGGCCGGGTCGGCATCGGGGTCGATGAAGTCCGGCAGTTCCACGACCGGGGTGCGGCCGAGCCGGTAGAACACGTTCGGAACCAGGACCGTGTAACCGGCGGCGGCCAGCCGGTCGGCCATCGCCCTCAGGTGCGGGCGCAGCCCGTAGGCGTCCTGGTAGAAGAGCACAGCCGGGTGCGGACCCCCGTCGGCCGGGTGGGTCAGGTAGGCGTCGGCGACGCCGTCCGCGGCCGGGATGTCGACGGCTGTGCCCTGTACGGCGGTCATGCGGAGAAGCCTCCAGTGAATTCGGCGCCGGGAGGCGGGTGCCCCTCGGCGCTGCGGGTCCCCCTCATGCTGCCACGCAAGATCCTTACGCTTCACCGGAGTTATGCCGGTCATTCGAAGCGGGTGGTGTCTCCCGCGCCGCGCCGCACGATCTCCGCCTCGCCGCCGGAGAAGTCCACCACCGTGGTCGGCTCGGTGCCGCAGTCGCCGGAGTCGACCACCGCGTCCACGGAGTGGTCGAGCCGGTCCTTGATCTCCCAGCCCTGGGTCAGCGGCTCCTCCTCGTCCGGCAGCAGCAGCGTGCTGGACAGCAGCGGCTCGCCCAGCTCGGCGAGGAGCGCCTGGGTGACCACATGGTCGGGGATACGCACGCCCACCGTCTTCTTCTTCGGATGCTGCAGCATGCGCGGCACCTCGCGGGTGGCCGGGAGGATGAAGGTGTAGCTGCCGGGGGTCGAGGCCTTGATGGCCCGGAACACGTCGTTGTCGACGCGCACGAACTGGCCGAGCTGCGCGAAGTCCCGGCACATCAGAGTGAAGTGGTGCCGGTCGTCCAGATGGCGGATCGAGCGGATCCGGTCGATGCCGTCCCGGCTGCCCAGCCGGCAGCCCAGCGCGTAACAGGAGTCGGTGGGGTATGCGATGAGTGCCCCCGAGCGCACCGCGTCGGCGATCTGGGCGATGCTGCGCGGCTGCGGGTTCTCGGGGTGCACGTCGAAGTACTTCGCCATCTGCCGAGCTTATGCCGTGTGCCGGTGCCGACGGCGGAGGACGGGCGGGAGCCCGGTCGGGTAGGGTCCACGTTCGTTCACCAGGTCGAATGATGACGTCGATGCGATGACGTCGGTGTGATGACGTCGGTGTGATGACGTCGGTGTGATGACTTCGATGCGATGACGAGGAGAGGGGACCGTGACCGGCAGACCCGACGAGGGCCCGGGTGCGCAGGAGCCGTACGGCACCGACGGCGCATGGGCGCGGCAGTTGCTCGACCAGCTCCGCCCGGGCGGGCGTGACCCGCGCCGGGTGGTCGCCTGGCTGGCCCGGACCGTCGGCGCGACGGTCAGCCTCCGGGACGCGGGCGGCGCCCTGCTCGCCGGAGACCGCCTGCGGCTCGATCCCTCCGTGGTCGCCGAGATCGCCGCCGGCCGGATCTCCGCCGCCGCCGTGCAGGACGGCGAACGGCACGTACGGCTCGTCGGGATACGGCACTCCGAGCGGGGCCCGGCGGCCGGCGCGGTGCTGGCCGTAGCCCGCCCGGCCCCCTTCGACCGGCAGCTCTCCGAGATCCTGAGGTACACCGCTGGTGCCCTGGAACTGCTGCTGAGGGAAAGGGAGCTGACGGCCTCCGGGCACCGGCTGCGGCAGGCCGCGGCGGACCTGCGACTGGCCATCCTGCAACTGCTCATGGTGGAGGACACCGTCTCCGCCCGCCGCGTCGCCGCGGGCCTGTGGCCCGGTCTGCTGGCCGAGGACAGCGCCCACGTGTACGTCGTCGAGGGCTCGCCCGCCGAACGGGACCAGCTCGCCGAGGAGTGCGTGGACGTCACCGGCGACCAGGCGCTGGTCGTGCGCTGCCCGGCGATGGACAGTCACGTCATCGTCGTCAGCGCGGCACCGGCGACGGGGGAGCGGCTGCGCTCGCTCGTCGGCGGGCGGCCCGGCACCTTCCTCGGCGGCAGCCTCCGGCAGAGCCTCGCCCGCACCGCCACCGGCTACGGGCAGGCCGTCAGCGCCCTCGCCGTCGCCCACTTCAGCCCGGACCACGCCGCCGTCTACGCCGAACGCACCCACCCCGAACGGCTGATGGACCCCGGCGCGCTGCGCGCCTGGTCCGCCGAGGTGCTCCGCCCGCTGGACACCCTGCCGCACCACATCCGCGCCGAACTGCTCGCCACCACCCGGCTGGGCCTGGAGTTCACCGCCGTGAGCGCGGCCAAGGTCCTCGGCGTCAGCCGCAACACCGTTCGCGCCCGCATGGACCGCGTCGCCGCCCTGCTCGGCGTCGACTTCTCCGTCCTCACCGTCCGCGCCGCCGCCCACCTCGCCGTCAACACCGCGGCGACGGGCAGCCCGTACGACCCCGACCGTACGGACGTACCCGCGCCCGGCCCGACAGGCCTCGGCGACCTGCTCGGCGGTGTCGAACTGGCCTGCTGGGCCCGGAAGCTGCTGGGCCGTCTCGACACGGACGGCCGTGACCTGCGCGGCACCCTGCGTGCCTGGCTCGCCGCCGACGCGAACGCCGAACGGGCCGCCCGCGCGCGAGGCGTGCACGCGCAGACCGTCCGGGAACACACCCGGGCCGCCGAACCCGTCCTGGAACGGCAGCTGCTGGCGGCCGGCACCGATCTGTACGAGGTCGTCCTGGCCCATCTGGCCATCGGCGACCTTCCCGTGCCGGCGCTCAGCCGGGCAAACCATAACCATCCGGACTCACCTGTGCACTGGTGAGCCCCGCACGCGCCACGGCGGGCACCGGTGCGCTACCCCACGGTGAAAACCGCACGTAAGTTCTGGAGTCCGCGGGGCGCGACTGGGACGGGGGTCCGGTCGGGTCCCCGCGCTCAGCTCTCAGCTCGTCGGCGGTGCCTCACCGGGCCGCCGGTGCGGCCTGCAGGTCGAACACGTGCCCGGGGGACAGGATCTTCGTGATCGCCTCGCCGAACACGGTGCTGGGCTCCTGGCCCTTGTAGTTGATGTCCGTGTTCAGGAGCACGACCAGCCTCGTCCGCGTGGCCGGCAGATACACGGTCAGGGTCTCGTAGCCCGGCAGCGAGCCGTTGTGGCCGATCCAGCCATGGACATCGAAGATGCCCAGCCCGTACCCGACGCCCGGGATCGGGGTCGCCGGCATGGTCAGCCGCTGCTTCTGCATCTCGCGGCTGATCATCCGCTTCCCGTCCGGGAACCGGCCCGTGGCGACCGTGCGCGACCAGGTGCGCAGGTCCTGTTGCGTCGAGATCATCGCGCCGGCCGCCCAGCCCCAGGACGGGTTCCAGTCGGTCGTGACGGCGACCTTCCCGTTCGCCGTCTGGTCCGTGTAGCCCTGCGCGTGCGGGGAGGGGAACTCGTTGCCCGTGGGGAACACCGTGTGCTTCATGCCCGCCGGATCGAGGATGTGTGCCTTGATGTAGTCCCCGAGGCGCCTGCCGCTCTCCTTCTCCACGACCAGACCCAGCAGGATCAGGTTGGTGTTGGAGTAATCGAACTTCTGCCCCGGCGGGAACAGCACCGGATGCCTGAAGGAGTAGGCGAGCAACTCCTGGGGCGTGAAGGGGCGTTTCGGGTCCGAGGTCAGCGCCTTGAAGAAGCCGTCGTCCTCTGAGTAGTTGAACAACCCGCTGCGCATACCGGCCAGCTGACGCAGCGTGATCTCCTCCCCGCTGGGCACACCGTCGACATACTTGCCGATCGGATCGTCCAGACCGACCTTCCCCTGATCCGCCAGCTGAAGCAGTGCGGTCACCGTAAACGTCTTGGTCTCGCTGCCGATGCGCATGTACAGGTCCGTGGCCATCTTCCTACCGGTGCGCTTGTCGGCGACACCGAACGCGCGGACGTAGTCCGGCTGTCCGGGCGTCCAGATCCCGACGGTCACACCGGGCACGTTCGCCTCGTGCAGCACCTTCCGTACGGCGGCGTCGAGTTGGCGCGCCACGCCCGGGGTGAGGCTGCGGACGCCCGGCCCCGAAGGAGCCGGGCTGGGCGAGCCGGCGGCGAGGGCGGCGGGTACGGACGCGGGCGCCGCCGAGACGGGACCGGCGGCGAGCGGTGCCAGCAGCGTGCCTGCCGCGAGGGCGACCGCGGCCCCCCTGCGCAGGCGTGCGGAGGTCTTCGACATGGGCTGACTCCAAGCACGTGAGAGCCGAACGTGCGGTGGGCGTGAAGACGTCGAAGCTCGTCCCAGCCAGGATAGGAGCGCCCAACCTGAGCCGCTACTTCCCGCACATCGGAGCGAGCGCCGTCAGCGCGCCGTTGGCCCCCCGCAGCGCCGCCTCCAGGCTGCCGGGCGAGTGCAGCGTGCCGGTGCCGTCGGGCGGGACCAGCCACTCCAGGTAGCGGGCGCGCCGGTACGGCGGCGGTACGGCGACCCAGGAACCCTTGGTCGCGTATCGCAGACCGGCGCCCACCCACCCCCCGGACGGATCGGGCGGCAGGAAGAAGCCGACCCGTCCGGCCACCGTGTCCACCAGCGTGGGTCCTGGCACCGGCGGCGCCGGCCGCCACAGCAGGTCCAGGGTGAGCATTCCGAGCCGCTCGGGCACGCTCAGCACGTCCCAGAACCGGCCCGCCTCCAGCAGCGCGGTGCCCTCACCGTGGTCCCACTCCCATTTGCAGGCGCGCGGGTCGGCCGCCGCCGCGGCGAGCCACTCCACGCCCCGCATCAACATCGTGTTCGTCATGCACTGCTCCGGGTGATCCTCGTTCGTCCGACATGAGGGAAGGGAACGGCCGTGTCCGGGCACTTGGTGCGGTTGCACGCCAACCCGGCATATGCATGCTCGTAGATATTTCTACGTGGCGGAAGGGGTGGCGAAGCATGGCGTTTGCGGTGCGATGTTCGAACTCCGAGTGTCGGTTCGTCGATGGAGGGAGTCGAGGGTGGGGGTGTGGGTCGTGGGCTCAGGCCGGGGGCAGCGACAGCAGCAGCATGGTCACGTCGTCGCGTACGTCGTACCGCGGGACCAGCTCCGCCCACACCTCACCGGGCAGCTCGGCCGGGTCCGGGTCCGGGCCGGCGAGGGCGGCCAAGCGCTCGGTCAGCGGATAGAAGGCGTCGGCGTGGTCCCGGGCCTCCCACACGCCGTCGGAGGCCAGGAACAGCAGGTCACCCCGGTCCAGCGCGAGCGTGACCTCCTTCGGCGGATCGGCCCCGACCAGGCCGACCCCGAGCGGCGGCGCCGGGGCGACCGAGACCTCCCGGGCGCACCCCTGGCGCAGCAGGACGGGCGCGGGATGACCGCAGGCCACCACCCGCACCGCGGCCAGGTCGGCGGAGAACTCCAGCAGCACCGCGGTCGCGAACAGCTCCGCGTACCGTACGTCCCGCGAGTCCACTGCCAGCCTGCGGTCCATCTGGGCCGCGACCGACTCCAGGTCCGGCTGGTCGAGCGCCGCCTCCCGGAACGCCCCCAACAGCGACACCACCGTCGCCACCGCCGACAGCCCGTGCCCCTGCACGTCGCCCATCACCGCCCGGACGCCGTACGGCCCCTCCCGCACGTCGAAGAAGTCCCCGCCCACCAGCGTGCCGTCCTGCGCGGCCCGGTACAGGCCCGCGCACCTGAGCGGCCCGACCCGTTTCGGCACGGATGGCAGCACGGCCCGCTGCACCGCCTCGGCGATGCTGCGCTCGGTGACCAGCTGGGCGTCGCGGTGACTGCGCACGTACGACACGAACACGCTCAGCACTGCCACGAACATGATGGTCAGCAGGTCGGTGTTGCCGGGCCGGTTGAGATGCGTGGCCGGTATGTTCAGCAGCCCCACGACCAGGAGGCCGAGGACGCCGGTGGCGAGCGGCCCGTACGACAGCACGGCCAGCGGCGGGATGGCGCCCAGCAGGAAGCCGAGATCGCTGGCGTGTGGGGTGACCGACGCGGCTGCGGCCACGAGCACCAGCAGCAGCACGGGCAGCACCCGCACCCACCGCGGCGGCGGTGCGCCCCGCAACCAGCCGCGGTCCTCCTCGTAGCGACGCGACGACCTGCCGCGCTGCGGCCTCACATGCCCACGCTACGCCGGAGCCCGGAAAAGCGGTGGACGTTGGTGCGGGCGTCCGCATAGCGTGTGCGAGCACGCCCGAGACGGACGGAAGAAGGAGGCGAGCGTCATGTTCACACCCATCCCGCGCTCCCCCCTCCCCGTCCCTTGGGCATGTCACGGCTGACCGGGAGCGCTCCACGCAGTTCGCATCCCGGAGGATTCCTTGACCGCTGTGGTCATCCGCGCGCTCGACGAGAGCAGTGCGCACCTGTTCGACGCCCTGCCCGACCCGCTCGGCCTGGCTGATCGGCACCGCACCACCCGCTACCGCCCCGACTGGCAGCGCGTCGCCCTGCGCGACGGCCGGGTCGTCGCCCGGGCCGCCTGGTGGGCCCGGCCCGAGGACACCGAGCCCCTTCTGATCAACTGGTTCGACGTGGCCGAAGGCGAGGCCGACGCGGGAGCCGAGCTCCTGCGGACCGCGCCCTGGCAGGTCGCCGAACTCGAACTCGACCTTCGCGCCGGCTGGCGCGACACCCCGCACCTGCGAGCCGCCGTCGACGAGCGCACGGCCGCCGTGCGCATGGCGGGGTACGAACCGCTGGTCGACCGCTTCCTCTACCGCTGGACCCCGGACCAGGGCCTGCCCGAGCGTCCCGCCCGCCTCGTCTACTCCGCCGAACCGGACGACGGCGTGTTCTTCGACGCCCTGCGCCGCATCCACTCCGTCACCCTGGACGCCCACGCGCTCCGGGCCATCGAACAGGGCGGAGTGGAGCAGGCGGCCCAGGAGGAGATCGACATCTTCCGGTGGTTCCCGTCACCGCGCGAGTGGTGGCAGACGGCCCGCACGCCCGAGGGCGACCTGGCCGGCATCCACATCCCCGCACGCAATTCGAGCGGGCCCTGCATCGGCTTCATCGGCGTCCTCCCGGAACACCGCGGCCACGGATACGCCTACGACCTGCTCGCCGAGTGCACCCACTATCTGGCCGAACGGGGCGCCGAGTTCATCGCGGGCGCCACCGACCAGGGCAACTTCCCCATGGCCGCGCACTTCACCAAGGCCGGCTACCCCGTTGTACGCGAACGCCGCAACTTCTGGGCGGCCGACGCTGTCCGTGCCGGGTGACACGCTGACGGCGCGGTGACCGACGGCCCCGGCTTCGCCGCCGTCCGGCGAGCCCTATGCGGCGCCGCCGTTCAGCCGGGCCTGCGCCATCGCCAGGATCTCGGTGACGCGCAGGGCGAAGGCGGCGTCGCAGGGATGGGGGCGGCCCGTGCCGGCGGCGGTCAGCAGGGCGTCCATGGCGCGGGCGAGGGCGGCGACCGGGGCTTCGGTGCCCCTCGGCAGGAGCGCCACCCCGGACTCGCCCCGCAGCTCGACCTCCGCCCCGGCCGCCGCCGGAGGGGCCGTCAGGCTCAGGGTCAGCGTGCTCGACGCGCCGGTGGCGTGGTCGAGGACCAGGTGCACGGTGTCCGCGGGGCCGTGCGCCGCCGCCATGACCTGCCGTACGTCGCCGAGGACCGGCAGCAGCACGGACAGGGCGTGCGGGCCCACGTCCCACAGCGCGCCCTTCTCCCGCCGCCACGGCGAGGCCGCGAACGGGCTGTCGCTCGTGAACACCGCGCCGAGCCACTGCGCCCGGGCGGTGAACCAGCCTCCCAGGGAAGCCTGTTCCTCCATCCAGGCCTCCGGTTCCTGCTGGAAGCGCGTGGTGAAGAACACCACCGACGCCACCCCGGCCCGGTCCACCGCCTCCACCACCGCCCGCCCCTCGGCGACCCCCAGCGCCAGTGGCTTGTCAAGCAGCAGATGGCGGCCCGCCCGTGCCGCCCGCACCGCCAACTCGGCCTGCACGGACGGCGGCAGCGCCACCGCCACCGCGTCCACGTCGGCCAGCAGGGCGTCCACCTCGTCATACGCCCGCACGCCGTACTGCACGGCCAGCGCGGTCGCCGCGTCCGGCCGGCGGCCCCACACCCCGGCAAAGTCCAGGCCGGGGTGTCCGGCGAGCGCCGGGGCGTAGGCCGCCTGGGCCCACGGGCCGGTTCCCAGCAGTCCGATCCGCATGTCGCGTTCCCTCCTCCGAGCCGTTCCCCGCTCGCTCAACGCCCGCTGCACCTTCAAGATGCCGTGCCCGGGCCGCCGTCGGCACCCATGCCCGCCGGACCTCCCTCCTCCGCAAGCCACTTGGCGATGGTCGCCGCGATCGGCTGACCGGTGTCCATCTCGACGAAGCCGAACTGGCCGGACTGGTTGCACTCCAGGAACCACCAGATCCCGTCGGCGTCCTCCGCGAAGTCGAAGGCGCCGTATGCCAGTCCGGCGCCCCGCAGGTAGCGCAGGACGCCCTCGGCGACGCGCGGGGCCACGTCGACGGGGTGCCAGGGGGAGACCGACCGGGCGAACCGGACGTCCACCTCGTCGGGGCCGGCGTCCGGGTCGGCCGGCTTGCGCGCGGCCAGCAGCGTGTCGCCGACGACGGTGAGCCGGATGTCGGCCCGCTTCACGATGCGCCGCTGCAGCAGGGTCGGGCCGTAGGCGACCGCGGCGAAGTCGGCGTCCGGCGCGACCCGGCTGGTCGGTACCGCCCGCGGCGGCTCCTGCGGATGGGCTCCGGACACCGGCTTGACCACCAGGTCCGGGAAGCGTTCCGCGAACTCCCGGGCTGCCTGCGGGAACGTCGTGATGAGCGTGGCCGGCACCGGGAGTCCGCTGCGCTGCGCGAGACGCAGCTGCCAGGGCTTGTGGCGGGCGCGTTGGGCGGCGTCCGGATGGTTCATCCAGCGTGCGTCCGTGCAGCGCAGCATGCCGTACAGGGCCTGCGCCGACTCCTCGGTCAGCCAGGCCGACGGCTGCGCGGCACGGGCGGCCGGGTCGCCCGGCCTGCGCACCCAGATCGAGCGCAGGCCGTTCATGCTTACCAGGCGCCCGCCGACGGACAGGTGTCCACCACAGGCGCCCTGCACGTACTCGCCGGACAGCGCCACCCCATTGGTGAGGTCGGCGGGGTTCAGGCGGACCACGGGCACGCCGGTCTCGGTCAGCCGGAGGACCACCATGTCCGCCGTCACATCTTCTTCGCTCGTCAGGATGAGCACGGTCATCTGTCGTACGCCCGAAGTTCAGTCGTCGAAGTGCGTCTTGGAGCCGGCCGTCGACGTCGTCGTGCCCAGCGCTCTCAAGGTCGCGTGGTCGGTGGCCGCGATCCGCCCGTCCGGGAGGACGTTCAACTGCAGTCCGGAGTCGTACGCGTACGGAGTGGTGACGTCCAACTGCACAGCGGGCCGCGCGTAGTTGAGCGTGAACGGTTGCATGGTCTCTCCCTGATTCGGCTTTCACGTCCTTATACGAATCGAACGAGTGGTTGGTTTCCTTACACTGCGTGACCAGCGTGCGAGAGGGTGCCAAGAAGGTCTTGTGGAGAGGGTAAGGAGAATGTGCCGGAACAAGGAAACAACAAAACGTTGGGCCGTTGGCGGGCCGGGATAGCATGCCCGCATGGCACATGACACGCACGATGTGGCCCGGTCCCGGCTGGCCGCCCTCACGGCGGGACCCGCCGCCGACAGTGCCCCGGCGCACCGGGTCGCCGAGGACGCGGCACTCCTCGGCCGGCTGCTGGCGGCGACCGGCCGGCCTCGGGCCGACGCCGGCAATGTGCCGCAGATCACGCCCGACGACATCGGTGCGGCCCTCAGCCTCTTCGACGGACTGCGGCTCCAACTGGACCGGCTGGAGAGCCAGGTGGTGATGGAGGCGCGCCGCCGCGGTATGGACTGGCGGCAGATCGCCCAGCACCAGGGGCTGAACTCCTCCCAGGCCGCCTCGCAGCGCCACCAGCGGCTGACGACCCGGCTCGAAGAGATCCGCCAGGGTGTCAGGTAGAAAGACGGTTGTGGAAATGACGGACCAGCCCGACGAGCTGTTCGCGGCGGTGGACTCCCTGCTCGCCGCCGTCGACGGCGGCACCGTGCTGCCCGCCCCGGCGGAGCGGACCCGCCTGCGCGAGGCAGCCGGCCTGACCCAGGCCGCCGTCGCACAGGCCCTAGGCGTACGCGTCCCCAGCATCCAAGCCTGGGAAGCGGGCCGCGCCGAACCGAAGGACGACCGCAGAGAGGCCTACCGCCGCCTCCTCGACGGTCTGGCGACCCGCTACCCGGCACCCCCCACCGTCCCCGCAGCACCGGCGGAGCCGACGGCGGGCACGACGCAGGGGCCGGAGGGCCGGGAGCCGGGTCATGCTGAGGCTGGTCCGGACCATGGGGAGTCGGCAGGGGCTGTTGCTCGTCCGCGTGTCTCGCCGTCGCCCCAGGCCGCGCATGCCCCCACCCCCGTACCCGACGCCCGCCCGGCCGCGCGCCCTGTCTCCCGCACCGCCGCCCCCTCCCGCCCCGCTGCCAGGAAGGCCGCCCCCGGCGCAGCCCGTACGGCGGCCGGGGGCGGCGACCCCCGCTTCGCGCACGGGCCGCTCGCCGTCGTCGACGTGGATGACGACGGCCGGGTGAGCGCGTACTGCGTCGGCGGTCTGGTGCTCGACGTGCCCGCCAAGTCGCTGTCCGCGCTGGTGGAATGGACGCTCGCCGAGGCGCGGCTCGGGCAGTCCCGGCTGCACCGGTCCGGCAAGGACGCCGACCCCCTGGTCGTCCTGACGGAATCGGCGTGCGTGCGCTACGGGCTGCCGACGCGGCTGACCGACGAGGAGCGGCTGGCCGGACGGATCGCGGACACGCACACGGTGGTCCGGCAGGTGCAGAAGGCCGACTGGCGGCTCACCAGGCGCGGCTTCGGACCGTGGGCCCGGATCTACCGCCCCGCCGAGGGCGGCCGGCGCAACTGTGTCCAGCTGTGCCTGCCGTCCTGGCACGCCCTGGACGCCCGGTACTGGGGCGACGCGGCCACGCTGCCGCCCGCCGAACTCGCCCGCGTCCTCGGTGTCTACGCCACCCGCGTGCTCACCCCGCGTGGTTCCACCGCCGTCACCGGCCTGGAGCTGATGACCGCCCTGCATCCGCCGACCCGCGCCGCGAAGGACGAGCACGGCCAGTGGGCGTCCGCGCCGAACCCCGGCGCCCTGGCCGAGGCCGTCGACTGCGCGCCCTGCGAGGCCCCGGACGGTCACCCGCTCCTCGCCCACCTGCCCCGCTTCCACCAGCGCACCCCGAGCGAGATGCTCGTCGAGGAGGCGTACGACTGGGCCCGGCCGCTGACCGACGAGGAGTGCATGCAGCCGTACCTGGTCGGCATCGACGTCAACATGGCGTTCGCCGCAGCCGCCAACCGCACCGTCGTCGGCCTCGGCGCTCCGCGGCACGTGCACAACCCGGACTTCGACCCCGCGCTGCCCGGCTCCTGGCTTGTGGACCTCTCCCACATCCGCCTCGACCCCCGGCTGCCGAGCCCCTTCACCCCGCACGGCGAGCCGCCCGAGGGCCCCGCCTGGTACGCGACGCCCACCGTCGCGTACGCGCTCGAACTCGGCTACCAGGTCGCCCCGTTGGAGGCGTACGTCCGCCCCGAGCACGGCCCGTACCTGGACGCCTGGTACACCAGGCTCCGCGACGCCTACATCGCCACGATGGCCGACCTCGGAGTCACCACCGGCATGGCGCCCGAGGACTTCCTGTCCGCGATGGCCGGGCACAAGAGCAGCGACCCGCACCTCGCGCTCGTCCTCGCGGCGATCAAGGCCACCGTCAAGGGCGGCATCGGCAAGCTGCGCGAGCGGGCCCGCTCCGGCTGGCGGCCCGGCGAGCGCTGGGCGGCACTGGACCGGCCGACCTGGCGGCCCGACATCCGGGCGGCCGTCATCTCCACGGCCCGGGTCAACATGCACCGCAAGATGCTCAACCTGGCTCGCGCCACCGGCCAGTACCCGGTCGCGGTGCTCTCCGACTGCGCGGTGTACGCCTCCGCCGGCCCGACCCCGCTCGACTTCCTGCCGTACCGCGGCGGCAAGCCGCTGCCCGGCGGCTTCCGGATCGGCGTGAGCCCCGGCATGGTCAAGCACGAGGGCACGCAGAGCGTCCTGTGGGCGGAGGGGCTGCGCGAGGAGCACGGTGACCACCTCAACCTGGCCCGCTACATCAAGTCCGGGCAGATCACCGCCCCGGACGAGGGGGAGTAGCCCGCCCCGCGGCTCCTCGGTCCCCTTGGCTCATTGGGCGAGTGCTCCGCCCGCCGCCGCGAGGGTCTGTTCGACGTAACCGCGGCCGAACAGCACCACGTGCACCAGCAGCGGGAAGAGCTGGTGCAGTCCGACCCGCTGCCGCCAGCCGTCGGCCGGCGGGGAGACCTCCTGGTACCCGGCCAGCACCCGCTCCAGCTGCGGACAGCCGAACAGCTGGAGCATCGCCAGGTCCGTCTCCCGGTGCCCGCCGTGCGCGGCCGGGTCGATCAGCTGGACCTCGCCGTCGGCGCCCCACAGCACGTTGCCGTTCCACAGGTCGCCGTGCAGCCGCGCGGGCGGCTCGGCGGGCCCGGCGAGGTCCGGGAGCCGCTCGCAGACCCGCTCGACGGGGGCGGCCTCGCCCGCGCCGAGGGTGCCCGCGTCGACCGCCGCCCGCAGATACGGCAGCAGGCGGTGCTCGGCGTACCAGCGCGGCCACTCCCCGTCCGGGACGTTGCGCATGGGGGCGAGGCCGATGTACGCGTCCTCGGGTCCGCCGGGCGGCGGCGCCCCGAACGCGGGTGCACCGGCGGCGTGCAGCGCGGCCAGTGCCTGGCCGAAACACAGCGCTGCCTCGGGGCCGGGATGCCCGGTCGGGACCCGCTCGGTCACCATCCAGCGCTCGTCGTGGCCGAGTACCTCCGGCACCCGCACCGCCCCCGCCCCGGCCAGCCACCGCAGCCCCGCCACCTCCGCGCGTACGGCGCCGGGGGCGTGGCCACCCTTGACCATCACCACCGTCCCGCCGTCCAGCGCGACTTCGGCGGGCGACCCGGACGGCCTTCGCGCACCGGTGACCCGGCGCCCGGTGAGCCGGGCCGCCGCCCTTGCCGGATCCTCGTCTTGGTTGACCACGGCCCCAGGGTACGACCGCAATCAAGTACCCCTCCTCGGTACTTCGACGTTTGCTACGACTGTTTTCAGTCAATCCCCGGTAGTTACTACCCGTGTTGATCCGGTACGGCTAGCGTGAGCGGCGCCGCGTCGCCACACCAGGGGCACAGGGCCCCGCCGGGACTAGCGCGCGGCGGAGGGTTTTCCCCTTGACCACAGCATCCGTGCTGATGGCCGACGTCTTCGAAGTCCAGCCCTACACCTCCCACTGCGAGGTCATCCTCGGCGAGGGCGCACACGCCGTGATCGGTGTGTCCCCGGGCAACAGCTACTTCTCCGCCCAGCGCCTGCACGACCTCGCCCGCTGGGGACTGGACCACTTCGACAGGGTCGACTTCGTCTACACCGACCTGTACGTGACCGAGATGTACGAGGCCTGCGGATACCCGCCGGACGACGCCCGCCGCAAGGCCGTGAAGAACCTGCGCGGCGTGCGGGCCAAGGTCCGTGACGCCGTGTCGGCGGCCGACCCGGACGGCACCCGGTGCGACTGGCAGCCGATGTCCGCCTTCCGCACCAACCCCGCCTACCAGGACATCCACCGGCAGCTGACCGGCCGACTACAGACTGACGCGGAGTTCCGCGCCGTCTGCAACGCCCTGGTCGGCCGGTTCCTGCACGCCCGGGGGGAGGAGGCGACCGAGCGGCAGCGCGCCGTGTGCCTGGAGTACGTATGCGCCGAGGCCCCGCTGTTCCTCGACACCCCGGCCATCCTCCAGGTGCCCTCCTCGCTCAACTGCTACCACCAACTGCTGCCGATGGCTGAGCTGTTGTACTCCCGCGGCGCCGGTCTGCGCGCCTCCCGCAACCAGGGCCACGCCATCGTCACCCCCGTCGCCCTGGAAGGAGCCGCGGCATGACCACCGCCCCCGACATCCGCACCGAAGCGCCGCTGCTGGACTTCCCGTTCTCCTGGGACGGCACCCGGGTGCCCGCCGAGGTCGAGGAGCTGCGCGCCGCCACCCCCGTACGGCGCGTGCGGACCATCGCCGGCGACGAGGCCTGGCTCGTGTCGTCGTACGAGCTGTGCGCACAGGTGCTGAAGGACGACCGGTTCTCGCTCAAGGACACCTCCGCCCCCGGCGTGCCCCGGCAGTACGCGCTCACGATCCCGCCCGAGGTCGTGAACAACATGGGCAACATCACCGGGGCCGGGCTGCGCCGGGCGGTGATGCGGGCGCTCAACCCGAAGGCGCCGGGGCTCTTGGTCTGGCTGCGCGAGGAGGCTCACCGCCTGGTGGACCGGCTGGTGGCCGAGGGGCCCACGGCCGACCTGCGCGGCGCGTTCTGTGAGCCGTACTCGGCGGGCATGCACTGCCGCATCCTCGGCATCCCGCAGACCGAGGCGCCGGGGTTCCTGCGCAGCCTCGACATCGCCTTCATGAACGCGCCGTGCCCGATCACGGGCGCGAAGATCAACTGGGACCGGGACCTCGCCCGGATGACGACCCTGCTCGACGACCCCGCCACCCACGGGCTCATGGGCGAACTCGCCGCCCTGCGCGAGGACCCCGACTACGCCCACCTGACCGACGAGATGCTGGCCACCGTCGGCGTCACCATGTTCGGCGCCGGGACCATCTCCACCTCGGGCTTCCTCGCCATGGCCCTGGTCCACCTGCTCACCCACCCCATCGCCCGCGACCTCCTGCGGGACCGCCCCGACCTGATCGGCCCGGGCGTGGAGGAACTGCTGCGGGTGAACCTCTCCATCGGCGACGCCCTGCCCCGCCTCGCCCTGGACGACGTCCGGCTCGGCGAGGTCCAGGTGCGCCGCGGCGACCTCGTGCTAGTCCTGGTGGAGGGCGCGAACCTCGACCCGGAGAAGTTCCCCGACCCGCACCGTTTCGACGTCCACCGCGACAACACCGCCGACCACCTCTCCTTCGGAGGCGGGGCCCACTACTGCCCCGCGACCGCGCTGGGCCGGGCGCACGCCGGGATCGCCCTGGAGGTCCTCCTCGACCGGCTGCCGGATCTCGCGCTCGCCGTGCCGCCCGGACAACTGGTCTGGCGCACCGGCTTCATGAAGCGCATCCCCGAGCGGCTGCCGGTGACCTGGTAGGCGTACGGCGTCCCCGGCCCGGTACCCCGGGCGGGGGACGCCGGCGTACGACGGCCGTCAGCCGCCGGTGGCGTACGACCGGGTCACCCCGACGGGGTTGCCCGGGTGCAGCAGCCCCGAGTCCTCGACGGCACGGGCCAGCGGCTCCAGCAGCCCGGCGAGCCGCGAGGCGCGGTCGGCGCCCAGGGCGGTCCACGGCCGCTCGGCCGCCGCGTCGGTCAGCGCCTCGACGTCCGCGCGCAGGGCCGCCCCGGCCGGGGTGGGCGAGCCGTCCTCCGCGAGAAGGCCGTCCGCGCGCAGCCGGGCCACGGCGGCGTCCCAGTCCGTCTGCTCCAGCTTCCGGGTCTCCCGCAGGAACGCCGCGTCGGACTCTTGGGCCGCCGCCTTGAGGACCATGGCCTCGACCGGGCCGAGCCCCCGGCTCACCAGCGCCGCGATGTGCCCGTCACCGCGGTGCTCCCGCAGGGTCGTCGCCGCCTGCCACAGCCGCGCGGCGGGCCGCTCCGGGCGGTCCAGCGCCTGGTTCGCACCGCCCAGCACCCGGCCGGGCACGTCGGCCGCTGCCGCCGCCTCCCAGGCGAGGTCCGCCGCCTCCGCGAACTCCGCGGAGCCCACGACGTCCGGACCGACAAGGCGGGTCATCGCGGCGTCCATGGCCTCGGACCGGGCCGTCAGCACGTCCGCCGGAGCGGCGTACGTCCAGGCGTCCGGCAGCGCACGTGCCACCCGCGAGGGGTCGAAGACGTAGAAACAGCTCGTCACGACGGACGGGCCGACCGCGCCGAGCGGCGCTGCGCGCAGTGCGAAGTACCCCATCCAGTAGCCGCGCAGCCCGAGTGCGTCCGCCGCCGCGCGCGCCTCCGGCGCGAAGTACACGAGATCGTGCACCGGCTCGTACCGCTCCCACATGGCTCGCGCCATCCCGTCCGCCACTGCTTCCTCCCACCGCATCGGCCTGCCGTGCTCTCGGGACCAGCCTGCGTTATGACGGCGGTCATAACAAGACCTTCAGGACGGGCGGCTCATCGGGCAGGCGCTGGGGCAGATGGGTGGTGCAGTGACCCGGCTGGGTGGCGCCGAATGGTGCACGGCACGTCACTCACTGACGGTGGTTCATGTCGGGGTCGGTCTGACCAGCTGATGAGGTATCCGCTGACCGGCCACGGCGGAAGGACACCAGATATGCGTTCTGCCCGCATGCTCCTGGCCACCGCGGCAGCCACCGCCGCCCTCGCCTTCGCCACGCCAGGTGCCGCGTTCGCGGTGCCCGCGGGCGACAACGGCGGCCGTGATGATTCCTCGCACAGCCGGGATCAAAACGGCAATCAAGGCAAGAGTGACAAAGGCGACAAGGGTTCCGGCGAGGACGACGAGGGTTCCGGCGGGGGCCGTGACAGCGGCCGTGACGAGGGTTCCGGCGGGAACCGCGGCAGTGGGCGCGACGAGCCGCGTGGCGGCATGCACACGGGTGGCGGTGCCCTCGCCATGGTGAAGGGCGACGACTCGGGCTCCGACCGCGGCGACAGCCGGTTCGACCCCGAGACCTACCGGGACAAGAGCCAGGACAGCGGTCGTGACAACAACAGCGGTCGTGACAGCAACAGCGGTCGTGACAGCAACAGCGGTCGTGACAGCAACAGCGGTCGCGACAGCAACAGCGGTCGCGACAACAACAACGACGGGGGCGAGGACCGCGACAAGCCGAGTGGCGGCATGCACACCGGCGGCGGCGCCCTCGCCACGCCCGGCGTCTCCGCGGGCGGGCTGGCCGTGCTGGCCGTGGGTGCCACCGGCGCCTACGCGCTGCGCCGCCGCAAGGCCGGCGAACCGGCCTCCTGACCGGCTGCCGCGATCCAGGGGCTGCGGGGCTGCCGGCGAGCGCACCACGTCGGCGGCCCGCGCCCCCTGCGGCCCGGAGCCGGCACCGGCGACTCGGGCGCCCGTCGGCGCGCGACTCCCGATCTCGCCGGCTCGATCTCCTGCCGTGATCCCCGTGCTGCCGTGCCCGAGTGAGGTGGTGTCCGATGGCAGCAACTCCCTCCTCCCCGGCCCCCGCCGCACCGGCGCCGGACGAGCCCGGCACCCGCTCCGGCGGGCGGCTGACGATGTGGGGCGTGGCCGCCGTCCTCCTCGCCGTCGGCGTCCTCGGCGGCCATCACGGGGCGAACTTCACCACGGACGCGTCCGCGGGCCAGGCCGACCCGCACCAGGTCGGCAAGGCGCTGCCCAGGTCCGCGCCCACCCGGCTGGTCATCCCGAAGATCTCCGTGAACGCCCCCTTCACCGCCCTGACCATCAACGCCTCGGGCCAGCTCCAGCCGCCGCCCGCGGGCAACACCAACCTCGTCGGCTGGTACTCCGACGGCGCCTGGCCCGGCGAGGCCGGCACCTCGATCATCGCCGGGCACATCGACACGAAGACCTCCGCGGCCGTCTTCGCCAACCTCGACGAACTGAAGCGCGGCGACCGGTTCTCCGTCGAGCGGGCCGACGGGCACCGGGCGGACTTCGTCGTGGACAGCGCCCAGACCTTCGAGAAGGACGACTTCCCCAGCAAGCGCGTGTACGCCGACACACGTCGCCCCGAGGCCCGGCTGATCACCTGCGCGGGGGACTACGACCACTCCGCCAAGGACTACACCGAGAACCTGGTGGTCTTCGCTCACCTCGTGTGAGCCGAGTACCCACTTTTTTGTGGGTACTTGGCAGCCCGGCCCAGCCAGGGGAGGCTGTTTCCCGAGGTCAGGGGCTGCCGTAGGACGGACAGGAGGTGACAGCCGCGGCGCGTCAGGAGGCCGCTTCGCGCTCGCGGAGCCGCTCCAGACGGCGGTGGCCCCACGCGGACACGGGGTCCAGTGCCTCGGCCAGGTCACGGCCGAACGCGGTCAGCGAGTACACGGTCTTCGGCGGCAGCACGTCGTGCACCTCCCGGTGCACCAGGCCGTCCTCCTCCATCTCGCGCAGTGCCTGGGTCAGCACCTTCTCGCTCAGCCCCGGCAGCCCGCGGCGCAGCTCGCCGGGCCGGTGCGGGCCGGACTCCAGCAGCCACAGCAGCGACGTCTTCCACTTGCCGTCGATCACGGCGATCGCAGCGGTCACTCCGCAGACGTTCGGATCCTGGGCACGGCTGCGCGTCATGGTCGTCCTCTTCGGTTGTCCACCGGCCGTCCGGCCGTATTTCTCTGTTTCTCTTTTTCCTTACTGACTACGGGAGTTGCAACATGTCCACCTCGCCGAATCTTCCTGCCGTCACGGTGCTCGGACTCGGCCCGATGGGCCGCGCGCTCGCCGGCGCGTTCCTGAAGGCGGGCCTGCGGACCACGGTCTGGAACCGTACGCCCGGCAAGGACCGGGAGCTGACCGAACAGGGCGCCTACGCTGCCGGGTCGGCCGAAGAAGCCGTGTCCGCGGCGGAGTTGGTCGTCGTCTGCGTGGTGAACTACGCCGCCTCCGACGCGATCCTGCGCCGTGACGAGGTCACCCGCGCGCTGAAGGGCCGTACCGTCGTGAACCTCACCGCCGACACCCCGAAGTGCGCCCGGGGCACCGCCGACTGGGCGGCGGCCCACGGCATCGGCTACCTGGACGGCGCCATCATGACCCCGGCCCCCAGCATCGGCACCCCCGAGGCCGTCTTCCTGCACAGCGGTCCGCGCGACCTCTACGAGAAGCACCGGGCGGTGCTGGAGGCGCTGGGCGGGGCGCACACCCACCTGGGGGAGGACGCCGGGCGGGCCGCCACTTTCGACATCGCGCTGCTCGACATCTTCTGGACCGCGATGGCGGGCTACGCGCACGCCGTGGCGATCGCCCGGGCCGAGGGCGTCACCGCCCGCGAACTGGCGCCCTTCGCCCAGGGCATCGGCGCGATCCTGCCACCGCTCTTCGAGACGTTCGCGGAGGACGCCGACAGCGGCAGCTACTCCGGGGAGATCAACCCCATCACCTCGGCGGTCTCCACCATGGCCCATGTCGTCGAGGTCTCGGAGACGCACGGCATCGACGCGGGCGTGATGCGTGCCGTGGAGGGCATGGCCCGCCGGGTCATCGGCCTCGGTCACGGCACGGACGGGTTCATCCGGGTCGCCGAGGTGATCGGCCGCCACTGAGGCGACGGGGGGCACCCGCTCCCGCACGCACCGTGACCAGCCGGCTTCTGGCGAACCCGCGACTTGTGCAGGCGACGGGCACAATGGAACGCTTCGGTCCGCCGGTCGCGACCACGGCCGGCAGTGGCTGTGAGCACCGGTTTCGCCAAGGGCGCACCCTCGCCCGGGACCGGTCGTGGGACGAGCGGGGGAGTGGACCGATGGAACTGGAGCTGCGGCATCTGCGGGTGCTGTGCGCGATCGCCGACGCGGGCAGTGTGGGCCGTGCCGCCACGCAGCTCGGGTACTCGCAGCCCGCCGTGAGCACCCAGCTCCGGCGCATCGAGCGCCATCTGGGCGAGCCGCTCTTCGAACGCGGCACGAGCGGGGTGCGGCCGACCCCCTACGGCGCCGAGGTCGTCGCGCAGGCCAGGGACGTCCTGGCCCGCGCCGACGCCATCGGGCACCGGCCGGCCGCACCCCGAGCCCGCCGGATCCTGCGGGTGGCCGCGACCAACTCGCCCATACTCTCCGGCACGGTGTCCCGCGTCCGCACCCGGCTGCCGGAACTGTCCCTCGCGGTGAACAGCGTCTACGCCTCCTCGCGGATCGTGGAGCTGCTGGAGGAGGGCACGGTGGACGCGGCCATCGCCGCCGACTACCCGGGCATGGAGCTGCGGCACACGACCGCCGTGAAACACCGGGGGATCGTCACCGAGCCGACCTTCGTGGCCCTGCCCTCCCGGCACCGGCTGCGCCAGTCCGCCCAGGTGCAGCTGGCGGACCTGGCCGAGGACGCGTGGTTCGTGACCCCGGACGACGGTGCCGGCTGGCCGGGGGTGTTCTACGACGCCTGCGCCGCGGCCGGGTTCACGCCGGTCACGGTCCACGAGTTCCTCGGCGACCAGACCCAGCTGCAGAGCATGATCGCCGACGGTTTCGGGGTGTCCCTCGTGCAGCCGACGCTGCGCCCGATCCCGCACATCGTGGTCAAACCGCTCGTCGGCTCCCCGCTGTGGTGCCGGTACGTGCTGGCCTGGCGGCCCGACACCGTCACCGACGACGTGGTGGAGTCCCTCTTCCAGTCGGCCACCGCCGCCTACCGCGACCTCGTCGCACAGGCACCGCACCTGCGGAACTGGGCCTCGCGCACCTGGAACGTGGCAGGGGCGTAGGAGACACCAACGTACAGAGAACACCACGGTGTTATGGGCATTCGGTGTCATGTGCTATGTCACACGGCATTGTTGGGCCGGTCGTGCGCTGGGACAGTTCCTCACACGCCTCAACACCCCACAGAGGCGCATCCCTTCGTGGAGGAATCCAGATGCGCTATCGCTTCGCGCTGCCCAGACGCGTGGCCGGTGCCGCCGCCGTCTGCGTCACCGTCGCCGGCCTGCTGTCGACGCCCGCGCTGGCAGCACCCCAGGCTCACGCCGGCCCGGAGGCCGCCACGCCCCGCAGCCACACCTCCGTGCCGTCGCCCACCGGTGCGACCACGGCCGTCACCGAGCACCCCGCGGCCCAGGCCCGCAGGCTCAACCCGGCCGAACTCCCGCCCCGGGTGCCCCTGTCGAGCACCAGGAGCACGGTGGCGCGGCACGGGGCGGGGGCTGCCTCCTGCACCCCGGCCGACTTCGGCAGCCGTACCGGCTCCGCCCTCGTCTACTTCGTGAAGTCCTCGACCACGGACTGCGTCAACACCCTCTTCTCGGTCACCGGCCAGGACGCGCACGACATCTTCCGGCAGTCGCAGATGGTGTCCGTCGCGAACGCGTACACGCGCACCGCCGGGCGGTACCAGGGCGACAACTCCGGCAGCCTGCTGCAACTCGTGCTGTTCCTGCGGGCCGGCTACTACGTGCAGTTCAACCACCCCGGCGACGTGGGCTCGTACACCTCGCGCCTGACCACCGCCGTCACGGGCGGCCTGGACACCTTCTTCGCCCGCTCCCACTCCGCGGACGTGACGGCCGCGAACGGTGACGTCCTCGGCGAGACCGTCATCCTCACCGACAGCGCCGACCAGCAGGGCCGCTATCTCTCCGTCTACCGGCGACTGCTCGGTGGCTACAACAGCTCCTACGACACCGTCGACAGCATGGTCCGGGCCGTCAACGACGTCTACACGCCGCTGTGGCGCGGCAACTGGAACCCGGCGTACGTGCAGGCGGTCGCGGCCGACCCGAGCATCATCGGCACCCTGCACGACTTCGCGCTCGCCCACACCGACCAGCTCGGCACCAACCTGGCCTTCCTGGACTCCAACGCCGGGCAGAACCTGGCCCGTTACGTCGAGCACCCGGAACTGCGGGACACCGTCCGGCCGTTGACCAAGGAGGTGCTGGACCGGACGGCGATGACCGGACCCACGGCCGGACTGTGGGTCGCCGTGGCCACGCAGGCGAGCTACTACGACAGCGCCGACTGCGCGTACTACGACGTCTGCGACCTGCCCGGCAAGCTCACCAAGGCCGTTCTGCCGATCACCCATCCCTGCGACGCGAACATCAGCATCCACGCCCAGGCCCTCACCGCCGCCGACCTCGACGCCGCCTGCGCCAGCGTGCTGCACCAGGACGCCTACTTCCGCTCCCTGGTGAAGGCCGACGGCGCGATACCCGGCCAGTACGTCTCGACCCTCCAGCTCGTCGTCTACGCCAGCCGCGCCGACTACCAGACCTACGCGGGCGCGATGTACGGCATCAGCACCGACAACGGCGGCATGACCCTGGACGGAAACCCCTCGGACCCGGCCAACCAGCCGATGTCGATCATGTACCAGAAGAACTACGACGATGGATTCACGGCCCGGATCTGGAACCTGAACCACGAGTACACGCACTTCCTCGACGGCCGTGACGACATGAAGGGCGATTTCGGCCAGCAGATCTCGGTGCCGGACATCTGGTGGATCGAGGGCGTCGCCGAGTACGTCTCCTACGGCTACCGGGGCCTCGCCGACGACCAGGCGATCCAGGAGGCCGGCAAGCACACGTACCGGCTGAGCACCCTGTTCCAGAGCACGTACGACAACAGCGACGTGGTCCGCACCTACCCGTGGGGCTACCTGGCCGTGCGTTACATGGCCGAGCGGCACCCCGACGACCTCCAGCGCATGCTGGCCCGCTTCCGCGCCGGTGACTACGCCGGCGGGTACGCCGTCTACAACGACGGCATCGGCACCCGCTACGACGCCGACTTCGACCAGTGGCTCACGGCGTGTGCCGCGGGCGCCTGCGCCACGCCCGTGAAGAAGGCCTGACCGCACGCGTCCCGGCAGCACGACGGCCGCCGACCGGAACCCCGGTCGGCGGCCGTACGCCTACAGCGACACCCGTCAGACGGCGGTCGCCGGGTAGGTCGGGTACTCGACGCCCGAGACGTACTGGACGACGCGGACGACCTGGCAGGAGTAGCCGAACTCGTTGTCGTACCAGAGGTAGAGGATCGCGTTGTCGCCGTCGACCTTGAGCGCGCCGGCGTCCACGATCGAGGCGTGGCGCGAGCCGATGAAGTCGCTGGAGACCGCGTCGGGCGCCGTGGTGAAGTCGATCTGGCGCTTGAGCGGCGAGGTCAGCGACACCTCACGCAGGTAGTCGTGGACCTCCTCGCGGGTGGCCTCGCGGGCCAGCTGCAGGTTGAGGATCGCGATCGAGACGTCCGGCACGGGGACGCGGATCGAGCTGCCGCTGATCGGCGCCTTGAGGTCGGGCAGCGCCTTGGCGACGGCGGAGGCGGCACCGGTCTCGGTGATGACCATGTTGAGCGGCGCGGAGCGGCCACGGCGCTCGGACTTGTGGTAGTTGTCCAGCAGGTTCTGGTCGTTGGTGAACGAGTGGACGGTCTCCACGTGGCCGCGCAGCACGCCGTATTCGTCGTCCATCGCCTTCAGCGGCGGGACGATCGCGTTGGTGGTGCAGGAGGCGCAGGACAGGATCTGCTCGTCCGGCTTGATCGTGTCGTGGTTGACGCCGTGCACGATGTTCGGGACGTCGCCCTTGCCCGGCGCGGTCAGGACGACCTTCTCGATGCCGGGGCGCAGGTGCTTGGACAGGCCCTCGCGGTCGCGCCACTTGCCGGTGTTGTCGATGAGGATGGCGTCCCGGATGCCGTACTCGGTGTAGTCCACGGACGTCGGGTCGTCGGCGTAGATCACCTTGATCGCGTTGCCGTTGGCGACGATCGTGCTGGTGTCCTCGTCCACGGTGATGGTGCCGTTGAACTGGCCGTGGATGGAGTCGCGGCGCAGCAGCGAGGCGCGCTTGACGAGATCCTCGTCGGCCCGACCGCCGCCACCGCGGACGACGATGGCGCGCAGGCGCAGTCCGTTGCCGGAGCCGGCCTTCTCGATCAGCAGGCGGGCGACGAGCCGGCCGATGCGGCCGAAGCCGTAGAGGACGACATCGCGCGGCTCGCGGCGGTCGATCTTGTTCGCCCCGGTGGCACCCGCGACGGCCTCGGCGGTGAACTCCGCCACGCTCAGGCCGCGGTCGTCGGCCTGGTACGTCGTGGCCAGCATGCCGAGGTCGATCTGGGAGGGCCCGAGGTCGAGCGCGGTCAGCGCCTGAAGGAAAGGCATGGTCTCGGTGACCGACAGCTCCTCGCCGGCGATCTGCCGGGCGAACCGGTGCGTCTTCAGGATGCTGACCACCGACTTGTTCACCAAGGAGCGGCTGTGCAGCAGGACGGTCACGTCCCGCTCGCGGTGCAGCTTCCCGATGAGCGGGATCATCGACTCCGCGATCTCCTCGCGGGTCTTCCAGTTGGTGAACGAGTCGTCGTTGACAGTCACAGATCTATCTTTCGAGCTAGGCAGCGCTCATATGGTAACCACACCCTACGGCGACCCTTCATGGGGCTCCTCACAGGGGTGCCGGGCGTGGTGATTGGTCCGCATTTGGCGCCGGGTTCGATACCCGGTTCGGAACCTCGTTCGGCCCCCGGTTCGGCGTCCGATTCGCGCCCTTTATTCGAGCAATTCCTGAATCAGGGTGGAAGAGTGTAAGAAACCCGGGTCGCCGATTGCGTGCCCGTACGCGTTGTGATCAAGGTCGTGGGGTGAGCACGTCCTCTGTACCCAGGCCCGAGCGGGCCGCACCCACCGGATCCCTCGACCGTCCGACCCTGTCCCTGGCCGCCCGGCACCGCATCCCGCCCGGCGCCCTGCCGGCCCTCGCCCTGTTCGCGGCCGTCCGGCTCACGGGGCTCCTCGCCGTCGTCATCACCAACCACCTCGCCGGACACCCGCTGGTCAAGAGCCTCGCCCACTCCTGGGACTCCCGCTGGTACCTGCACATCGCGACCCACGGCTACGGCCACCTCATCCTGATCACCCCGAAGGGCGCCGTCCAGACCGACTGGGCGTTCTTTCCGCTCTACCCGGGGCTCATCCGCGCCCTGACCCTGCTGCTGCCGCTCACCCCCGGACAGGCCGCGATGCTCATCGCCTGGGCCGCGGCAGGTGTGGCGGCCTACGGCATCTACGCCATCGGCCACCTGCTGTACGGGCGGGGCGTCGCCACCGCGCTGGTCGCCCTGTGGGCCGTCCAGCCGCACGCCATCGAGCTGACCATCGCCTACACCGAGTCACTGTTCGCCGCGCTCGCCGTCTGGTCCCTGTACTGCGTACTCAAGGGCCGCTGGCTGTGGGCGGGCGCGCTGGGCGCGCTGGCGGGCCTCGCCCGGCCGACCGGCTTCGCCGTCGCGGTCGCCGTGGGCGTCGCCGCCGCGCACGAGGCGCTGCGCATGCGCGGCCGGGTCCCGGTGGCCCTGTGGATCGGGGCCCTGCTCGCCCCGCTGGGCTGGCTCGGCTATGTGCTGTGGGTCGGGCACCGCACCGGCGACCTGGTCGGCGGCTATTTCAAGGTTCAGGGCGCCTGGGACTCGCGCTTCGACTTCGGCGCCGGTTCCCTGCGCTTCCTGCGGGCGCTGCTCCTGCACGGCGGCGGCTTCGTCTATCCCGCGGCCCTGGCGATCGTCGCGGCCGGCGTCCTGCTGTTCGTGCTGCTCTGCCTGGACCGCGCCCCGCTGGTCCTGGTCGTCTTCGCCGGAGTCCTGATCCTGCTCGTGGTCGGCGGCTCCGGTTCCTTCTCGTCCAAGCCGCGCTTCCTGCTGCCGGACTTCCCGCTGCTGATCCCGCCCGCGCGCGCCCTGACCCACACCTTCCGGGCACGGCCGGCCCAGGTCCTCATCGTCGGAGCCGCGCTGACCGTCGTCTCCCTGCTGTTCGGGGCCTATGTGACGGTGGTGGCCCACTCCCCGCTGTGAGCCGGGCGCTCGTTTCCGGTGGCGTACGCCTTGCGGGTGACGGCCGGGTACATCGGCCCTCCGGCCGCCCCTGGGGCAGGATCGTCCTATAACGGTAAAATCTAGGCGTTTGCCTGGAAATCCAGGCGGTCGCCCGCAACGGCGACCGCCCCGCCGGAAGTGATCGATGCCCCGCAAGCGCTCCACCGACCAAGGCGACGAGCTGCTGGCCAGACTCGGGTCGCTCACCGCCCAGGCACGCGAGCGCGCGGAGCTGCAGCGCACCCAGGTCGAGCTGGCCATCGCCCTGCAGCGCGGCATGCTGCCCCGGGACCTGCCTGCCGTCCCCGGCCTGCACCTGGCCGTCCGCTACGCGCCCGCCTGCTACGGCCTCAACGTGGGCGGCGACTGGTACGACGCCTTCCCCATGCCCGACGGCCGCATCGGGCTGACCATCGGCGACGTCCAGGGCCACAACATCGAGGCCGCCGCCTTCATGGGCCAGGTCCGGGCCGGACTGCGCGCGCTCGCCTCCGTCGCCAGCGAGCCGGGGGAACTCCTCGGCCGCACCAACGACCTGCTGCTCTCCTTGGGCAGCGAGCTCTTCGCCACCTGCACCTTCATGCGGATCGACCCCGCCACGGGCCATCTGGAGAGCGCGCGGGCCGGGCACATCCCCTTCGTCTGGGCCACGGCCGACGGCAAGTCCGGCGTCGTCGACGACGAAGGCGGACCGCCGCTCGGCATCCAGCACGGCGTGCAGTACCCGGTCACCCGGCACCGGCTCACCACCGGCGGAATGTTCGTGTTGCTCACCGACGGCGTGGTGGAGGGGCCCTCGCTGAGCATCGAGGAGGGGCTCGACCACGTGGTGCGGCTCGCGGGCATCGCCGCCGTCGCCGGCCTGGAGCCGCAGTCACTGGCCGCCGCAGTGATCAAGGGTGCGGAGAGAGTGGGCCACGAGGACGACGCCGCCGTGCTCGTCGTGGGCCTCGACGAGCCCGGCGTTCAGCCGTAGGGCCGGACGGGACGCCGCTCGCCTCGCCGCCGTCCGGCCTTCGGTGTCGAATTGCTGCTGTGGTGGGTATCCAGGAACTGCGCCGGCCGGGCGGCTACGCCGTCCAGGTACTGGCCGTCGCGGCCTGCTACTACGGGGCCGGCCGGCTCGGGCTGCTGCGCCGCCTCACCGTCGAGGGCGCGGTCGTCACCCCCATCTGGCCGCCGACCGGCGTCGCCGTCGCCGCCCTGCTGATCCTCGGGCTGCGCTGCTGGCCCGGCATCACGCTCGGCGCGTTCCTCGTCGTCTGGTCCATCAACACCCCCCACGTCGATGTGATCGGCATTCTCGTCGGCAACACCGTCGCGCCGCTGTGCGCTGTACTGCTGCTGCGCCGCGCCCACTTCCGCACCGACCTCAGCCGGCTGCGGGACGGCCTCGCCCTGGTGTTCCTCGGCGCGCTGGCCGCGACGACGATCAGCTCGACCGCCGGCGTCGGACTGCTCCTCGCCGCCGACAAGCTGCCCGCGCGCAGCTTCTGGCCGATCTGGCTGGCCTGGTGGGTGGGCGACGCGATGGGCGTCCTGATCGTCACCCCGTTCCTGCTCCTGCTGCACCGGGCCCGCTGGCCCCCACCGTGGCGCCGCTGGAAGGAGGCGACCGCGCTGGCCGTGGTCGCCTGCTTCCTCGTACCGCTGGCCGTCTACAGCTCGCTCAGCCTGCTCTTCCTCGTGTACCCGCTGATCATCTGGGCCGCCCTGCGCTTCGAACTGGTGGGCAGCACGCTCTGCGCGCTGGTGGCGTCGGTGCTGGCCACCGTCGCCGCGACGGACGGCGCCGGGGCCTTCGCGGAGCTGACCCGGATCGAGATCATGGCGAAACTCCAGGCCTTCAACGGCGCCATGGCCCTGACCGCGCTGCTGCTGTCCGCCGTGATCACCGAACAGCGCAACACCCGGCGCTCGGTGGAACAGGCCTGCCAGGAACTGGTCGAGGTGCTGGAACACCTGACCACGGGCGACGCCCCGCCGCAGCTCAAGCAGCACCGGGACACCGGCGACCGGCCCCGGCCCGCCGGGCCGGGCGGACCCGTCCCGGACTAGCCGGCGTACGCCCGCCGTTACGCCGAAACGGCGCGCCCCCCTGCCCGTGGTGGGTCAGGGGGGCGCGCTCGGGGCTGCTGCTCAGGCGCAGAGGGAGCTGTCCTCGGCATCACCGGGATCGGGCTGGCACGTGTGACACAGCGCGTGTTCCCCGTCGCGGGTGACGACGGTTCCCCAGCCGAGGCAGTGGTCGCAGTTGCGCGCGAGCGTCAGGTCCGGGTGGGGAGGCTGAAGAGGACTGCGGTGGGCTCCGTGTGCCATACGGTGAGTGGCTCCTTGGAATCGCAGGACGTCGCGGGTCGTCGCGGGGACATCACAGGTGGACAACGCTGTCCAGATGTCATTGATTATGTCCCGCTTTGTTCCGTTTGTCAGTGGCGACTGTCACCGAGTGCCACTCGGTGCCGCTTCCCGGCGGTCTCAGCCGAGATTGCCCAGCCGTGCGTCCCGCCACAGGTCGACGCCGCCGTCGGTGGCGTGCTTGTCGATCTCGGCCAGCTCCTCGTCGCTGAAGTCGAGGTTCTCCAGCGCCGCGACGTTCTGCTCCAGCTGCTCGACGCGGGAGGCGCCGATCACCAGCGAGGTGACCCGCTGGTCGCGCAGCGCCCAGGCCAGCGCCAGCTGGGCCAGGGTCTGCCCGCGCCGGGCCGCGATGTCGTTCAGGGCGCGCAGCCGGTGCAGCATGTCCTCCGTCAGCAACGAGGCGTCGAGCGACGTCCCCTGCGCGGCCCGCGAGTCCTGGGGCACGCCGTCGAGGTAGCGGCCGGTGAGCAGCCCCTGGGCGAGCGCGGTGAAGCCGATGACACCGAAGCCCTCCTCCTGGGCCGCGTCCAGCAGGCCGTCGGTCTCGATCCAGCGGTTGAGCATGCTGTACGACGGCTGGTGGATCAGCATGGGGGTGCCCAGGTCGCGGAGGATGGCGGCGGCCTGCCGGGTGCGCTCGGTGTCGTAGGAGGAGATGCCCACGTACAGCGCCTTGCCCTGGCGGACGGCGGTGTCGAGCGCGCCCATCGTCTCCTCCAGGGGCGTGCTCGTGTCCAGCCGGTGCGAGTAGAAGATGTCCACGTAGTCCACGCCCATGCGGCGCAGCGACTGGTCCAGCGACGCGAGCACGTACTTCCGGGAGCCGCCGCCCTGCCCGTAGGGGCCCGGCCACATGTCCCAGCCGGCCTTGGTGGAGATCACCAGCTCGTCCCGGTACGGCGCGAGGTCCTGCTTCAGCAGCCGCCCGAAGTTGATCTCCGCCGAGCCGTACGGCGGACCGTAGTTGTTTGCCAGGTCGTGGTGGGTGATCCCGAGGTCGAAGGCGCGCAGGGCGATCTCGCGCTGGGTCTCGAACGGCCGGTCGTCGCCGAAGTTGTGCCAGTAGCCCAGGGACAGGACGGGGAGGTCCAGTCCCGAGCGGCCGGTGCGCCGGTAGCGCATGGTGCCGTTGTAGCGTTCGGGGTCCGCGACGTGGGTCATCGGGTCTTCTCCGGGTGGTGCTGTAGGGGTGCCCGTCGTGTGCGACGGGGCGTCTCCACCCTGCGCCTCCATGATTCGTAAGTCCAACCGATGCCCTTCATGGCATTCAGTGCCGTGGCTTCTGAATCGCCGAGGGCGGGGTCGCGCGAAGCGGTGCTGTGTAATCGTACGAAGTTCCAGCGGGACGGGTTACCGGTGCCTCCCGTGTTTGATAGGAAACTTTCCTATCGAAGCTGGTTGCGAACCAACTCCCCACCCCCCACCCCGACTTGGAGTCCCCGTGGTGCACGCAGACCATGAAACAGCAGGCCGCGAAACGGCAGCGCCCGCCCACGTCTCCCGCAGGGCCGTCGTCGCCGTGTTCGGCGCCGTCGCCTCCGGCGCCCTGCTCGGCGTCCAGCGCGTCGCCGCGGCGCCCTCGGCCGCGCCGGGCCTGGACGACCCGGCGAAGAAGGAGATCGCCATGCAGCTCGTGTCGAGCGCGGAGAACTCGTCGCTCGACTGGAAGGCCCAGTACAAGTACATCGAGGACATCGGCGACGGCCGCGGCTACACCGCCGGCATCATCGGGTTCTGCTCCGGCACCGGCGACATGCTCGACCTCGTCCAGCTCTACACCGACCGCAAACCCGGCAACGTCCTCGCCAAGTACCTGCCCGCCCTGCGCAGGGTCAACGGCACGGACTCCCACAGGGGCCTCGACCCGGACTTCCCCCGGGACTGGCGCAGGGCAGCCCAGGACACCGCGTTCCAGCGGGCCCAGAACGACGAGCGCGACCGCGTCTACTTCAACCCCGCGGTCGCCCAGGGCAAGACGGACGGCCTGCGCGCCCTCGGCCAGTTCTGCTACTACGACGCCATCGTCATGCACGGCGACGGCGACGACCCCACCAGCTTCCGCAACATCCGCAAGCGGGCGCTGCGCAGCGCCAAGCCGCCGGCCCAGGGCGGCAAGGAGACGACGTACCTCAACGCCTTCCTCGACGCCCGGGTGTGGGCCATGAAGCAGGAGGAGGCCCACAGCGACACCAGCCGCGTCGACACCGAACAGCGGGTCTTCCTGCGCAAGGGCAACCTCGACCTGAGGACGCCGCTGGACTGGAAGGTGTACGGGGACAGTTACCACATCGGCTGAGCCGCGCGGCGCGGGCCAGCGCGGGCCAGGAAGCCTGCGGAAGGCCGTCGGGCGCGGTACCCGGGACACCGGCGCGCAGCCCGGCGGCCAGGAGGCCGGCGTTGAGCCGGCAGCGGGCGAACCACACGAGGAACAGCACGACCGCCGCCGTCGTGCCTGGTGGGGCGCACTCGCACGCAGGGCACCCGACGAGGAAGGATGGGCGCCGAGTGTTTCGCCCACACCGATGCGAAGGAACGGACTCATGCCGCACGAGCGAGCCGGCCGGCCGGCCGGTCCCGGGGACCTTGTCGACGTGGCGCGGCTGGTCACGGCGTACTACGCGCTGCACCCCGACCCGGCGGACCCGGCGCAGCGGGTGGCGTTCGGCACGTCGGGGCACCGGGGCTCGTCCCTGGCGAGCGCCTTCAACGAGGACCACATCGCCGCCACCAGCCAGGCCATCTGCGAGTACCGCGCCGCCCAGGGCACTGACGGCCCCCTCTTCCTGGGCGCCGACACGCACGCCCTCTCCGAACCGGCGAAGGTCACCGCGCTGGAGGTGTTCGCCGCCAACGAAGTGACCGTGCTCATCGACACCGAGGACGGCTACACGCCCACCCCCGCGGTCTCGCACGCCATCCTCACGCACAACCGGGGCCGCGCCTCCGGCCTCGCGGACGGGGTGGTCGTCACGCCCTCGCACAACCCGCCCGCGGACGGCGGCTTCAAGTACAACCCGCCCAGCGGCGGACCCGCGGCCTCCGACGCGACCTCCTGGATCCAGGACCGGGCCAACCAGATCATCGCGGGCGGCCTGAAGGACGTACGCCGGGTGCCCTACGCCCGCGCGCTCGCCGCGGACACGACCCAGCGGTACGACTTCCTCGGCAGCTACGTCGGCGATCTGCCGAGCGTGCTCGATCTCGATGCCGTCCGCGCGGCCGGGATCCGGATCGGCGCCGACCCGCTCGGCGGCGCGTCCGTCGCCTACTGGGGGCGCATCGCCGAACAGCACGGCATCGACCTGACGGTGGTCAACCCGTACACCGACCCCACCTGGCGGTTCATGACGCTGGACTGGGACGGCCAGATCCGCATGGACTGTTCGTCGCCGTACGCCATGGCCTCCCTCATCGAGCAGCGCGACAGATTCCGCATCGCCACCGGCAACGACGCCGACGCCGACCGGCACGGCATCGTCACCCCGGACGCGGGCCTGATGAACCCCAACCACTACCTCGCGGTCGCCATCTCCTACCTCTACCGGCACCGCGAGCAGTGGCCCGCCGACGCGAGCATCGGCAAGACGCTCGTCTCCTCCACGATGATCGACCGGGTCGCCGCCGACCTGAACCGCCAACTCGTCGAAGTACCGGTCGGGTTCAAGTGGTTCGTGGACGGACTGGTCAGCGGCGCCCTCGGGTTCGGCGGCGAGGAGTCGGCCGGCGCCTCCTTCCTGCGCCGGGACGGCTCGGTGTGGACCACGGACAAGGACGGCATCATCCTCGCCCTGCTCGCCTCCGAGATCACCGCCGTCACCGACCGGACCCCGTCCCAGCACTACGCCGAGCTGGCCGGCCGCTTCGGCGAGCCCGCGTACGCCCGGATCGACGCCCCCGCCACCCGCGAGCAGAAGGCGCTGTTGGCCAAGCTGTCCCCGGCGCAGGTCACGGCCGACACGCTGGCCGGGGAAGCCGTCACGGCCGTGCTCACCGAGGCGCCCGGCAACGGTGCCGCGATCGGTGGCATCAAGGTCACCACGGCCAACGCCTGGTTCGCCGCCCGGCCTTCGGGCACCGAAGACGTCTACAAGGTGTACGCCGAGTCGTTCCTCGGCGCCGACCACCTCGTCCGGGTCCAGGAGGAGGCCAAGGGCGTCGTCCTCGGCGCGCTCGGCGGCTGACGCACGGTACGGCGGCCTCCGCGACGTCTGCGCGGAGGCCGCCGTAGCCGTACGGCTCAGTCCCGTCCGCGGCCCTCGTCCAGCCGGTCCAGCACGGCCCGCGCCATGGCCTCCTCGCCCCGGGCGTTGGGGTGCGCGGGGGCCGCGGGTGCGGCCGGCCGCAGCGGCTCGATCCAGCGGTCGGCGGGCGCCTTGCACATGTCGTGGCCGACCGTGGGCCCGTAGGTGTCGACGTACTCGGCCCGGTTCCAGGCGGCGACCAGCCGCAGCATCAGGTTCAGCCGCTTCTCGGTGTCCCGCAGATAGGGGAAGTCCCCCTGCGCGAACGGCACCGCCGGGAAGCAGCCGACGCCGTCGTCGGGCAGCAGGTCCGGGTAGCCGACCACGAGGATGCGGGCGTGCGGCGCCCTGGCGTGCACCGCGCGCAGCACCCGGTCGACCTTCGGGGCGGTCTTGGCGATCGTGAGCGACAACTGGTCGTAACCGGAGGCGTTGTAGGACCGTTCGCAGGGGTTGCCGGCCGGGTCCTGGACGGACAGGCGGGCGCAGGTGCCGATGATCGAGCCGAAGCCGACGTCGTTGCCGCCGATCTGGACGGTCACCAGGTCCGTGTTCCGGTCCAGCGCGTCGAGCTGGGGCTTGTTGGTGCCCTGCGCCTGCCACATGTCGTCGGTCGTGGCCCCACTGCAGCTCACGTCCGCGAACGCCGTCACCTGCCGCTGCGCCGCCACGAGGGAGGGGTAATTGTGGTCGGAGCGCGCACAGTTGGCGTCCACCTGCCCGGGGATGGCCGGGCCCGCGGTGTAGGAGTCGCCGAGGGCGGCGTAGGTGCGGTCGTGCCCGGGGCCGGGGTGCGCGACGGCCGGCGTCGTGACACCGGCGACCAGCGCGCAGCCGCCCAGCGCGGCCCCGAGTACGGCGGCCCGTCGCGGCCGTCCCGAACCGCTCTCCGAACGTGTCTCGTTCACCAAGAATCCTCCCCCTCAGGCCGGGACATCAACTGGGTCTGTATACCGCCCGGTAGGTCTCGCCGACCAGAAGCGGGAACCCATGAGTTGATCCCGCTGTACGTGCACGCGGCCGGTGCCCGGCGGCTCGGCGCCGCAACCGTCGTCCTCGACCGGGGCGTTCACCCGGCTCCCGACACGTTCGAAGGCCTTGGGTCGCGGTGTCTCACCGTCGGCCCAAGGCCTTCTGCTGATTCCGTTCCGTCTACTCGTCCGGTTCGGCGGCCTCGCGCTCGCGCATGCGTCGCTGGGTCCACTCGCGCATGCTCTCGCCGTCGGATGGTTCATCCGTGCGGGGCTGCCGTGGCTCCGACGCCCCCGCCTTCATCCTCTCGATCTGCTGATGCAGCTTGGCCGCGCGAGCCCTTCTCGCCTTTTCGTCTGCTTCGCCCATGGCAGTCCTCCCGTTCCGGGGATGGCGCACTACTCATTCTCCTCCTCGCCGCCCTCCCAGGAAGCCTCGACGATCTTGCCTGCCTTCAGGGCCTCGATCTGGTCCCGCCAGCCCTGCGCCCGCGAGGCAGTGGTCTGCTTGATCTGCGCGGTCAGTGTCCGGGCGTCGGCGAACTTGAGGGACTGCGGTCCGGCCTGGGCGATGCGGCGAGCCGTCTCCGTTTTGGCATCGATGGCGGACCGGATACTGCCGCTTCGGTTCGTCATGCGGCCCAGGTTGCGGAACACGGGCTTGGACGTGCCGAACCAGACCTGCTGCCACCAGAGATTGGTCGTGCGGTCGAGCCAGGTGATGTACCCGCCCTCGCGGATCGAGCGGGGCTCCTTGATGTTGCCCCCGAAGCTGTACCGGACACCGTCGGCCGTCACCGGATCGTAGAAGTGCGGCGTGATGAAGTCCGAGACGAGGAATCCGTTCACGGTGTAGCCGAACTGCGGGTCCTCCGGAGGATCGGCCACCTCGACCAGGAATTCGACTACTCCCTGGTCCTGCTTGGGGGAGTGGCCTGCCATCAGCCTGTTGCCGGCCGGGTCGGCCAGCATTTCGAGAACCTCGTGACTCGCCGTGAGCGACCAGCTGTCGCTGTACTGGACGAGGGCGAACGGTTGTCCGTGCTCATCGAGGTGGATTCCGTCGACACCGGCCGGCTCATTGATGTCGTCGGCCACGATGACCGGCCAGTACCCGACGGGGACGTCCTCCAGCCGGTCGAACGCGTCCACGGTCGCGGAGACGTTCCAGAGTGGGCCGAAGTCCCGGGTGACCTGCTTCTGCAGCGCGGCCGTCACACGACTGAGCTGCGCGTCGGTTATCTGGTTCGTTTCGGATACAAGACCGACCTGGGCCAGCAACATCGAACTCGCCTCTTTCCTTTCCGTGCCGGCGCGGTGGTCCGCTCGTACAGGACAGCGGTCCGCAAGCCGGAGACAGGCAATTCCTGCTCGCCGAAGACGCCGAGCAAGTAAGACCGTATGTTCGATCTGCTGGCTACGCCCGCCTATTCACCTTTATGAGTGATATGTTCATCACTCAACGTGAGCGATACTGCCGCTCGTGCGGGCGGATGACCGGCGTCGGCGATGTGAAAAAGTGCAAGGGTCAACGTCCGACGCAACGGGGGAGTAGCTCCGGCATGGCCCTGATCCATCACACCACCCTCCAGCCGACCAAGGTCGAACTGCTCGCCGAATGGCTGCCCACCCGCCCCTGGTACCGGGGCGGACCGGCGCCGGTGCTGGACAAGACCGGCGGCTTCCGGCTGGACGACCCGGAGGGCGAGGTCGGGATGGAGTTCATGGTGGCCACCGACACGACCGACCCGGAGCGGACGGCCTACCTGGTGCCGCTCACCTACCGCGGCGCGCCGCTGGAGGGGGCCGAGCGTGCCCTCGTCGGCGCGATGGAGCACGGTGTGCTGGGCAAGCGCTGGGCCTACGACGGCTGCCACGACCCGGTCCTGGTCGCCGAGTTGCTGTCCTTGATCGAGGGCCGGGCCGAGGCGCAGGCCCAGAGCCTCAGTGACACGCCCGACCGGGAGGTCACCCGCTCCCATACCGGCACCCCCTTCTCCCTGGCCGGCTTCTCCCCCGAGCCCGTCGACGACTCGGAGGGCACACGCCTGCCCCTGCCCGGGGGTGCGACCCTCCAGGTGCACCGGGTCCTGCGTCCCGTCCCCGAGAACGCGCCGCTGCCGCCGCAGGGGGCTGCCGGACACGTGACGGGCGGCTGGCCCGGGCCCGACGGCGGCCGTCTGCGGGCGATGTTCATCGTGATCCACAACGACTGATCCACAACGACAGATCCACAACGACTGATCCACAACGACAGATCCGCTACGGCTGATCCGTCACGCGCAGGGCCGGTGCATCAGGAGCACCGGCCCTCACTTCCCCTTATCTTCTGGCATGCCCTGGTCAAATCTGTCACTCTTTCGGCAGCCGTGTCCCCGACCCCATCAGGGCGCGGCGCACCTCACGTACAGCGATCGCGCGACCCCGTCCGAGGCCGCCCCGGCGCACCCCGCCGGCCGGCGGCCGTCGAGCAGGCCGGAACCCCGGCCTCCGTAAAGGAGCAGCGTTGAGATCGATCCCCCACAAGGCCCTCGGTGCCGGTGCCCTCACCGTCGCCGCGCTGGCCGCCCTCTCTCTCCCCGGCACCCCCGCCGCCGCCCAGCCCGCGACGGCACCCGTGGCCGCCGCCTGCACTCCGGCTCAGGTGGTCACCAACGGCGGCTTCGAGAGCGGCACTTCGCCCTGGACGCAGTCCTCGTCCACCGTGATCACCAGCCGGACCGGACAGACCGCCCACGGCGGCAGCTCCTACGCCTGGCTGGACGGCGTGGGCAGCACCCACACGGACACCCTGACGCAGAGCGTCACGATCCCGAGCGGATGCAGCACCGCCACCCTCACCTACTGGATGCACATCGACACCGACGAGACGACCTCGTCCGTCGCCTACGACAAACTGACGGCGAAGATCGGCACGACGACCCTCGCGACGTACTCGAACCTCAATGCGAACACCGGGTACGTCAAGAAGTCGGTCGACGTGTCGGCGTTCGCCGGCCAGACCGTCAACCTGTCCTTCACGGGAACCGAGGACTACAGCCTCCAGACGAGCTTCGTGCTGGACGACATCGCCCTCGACACCTCCGGCGGCACCACTCCGCCGCCCTCGGACTCCGTCCGCACCCCGGCCAGCCCGTCGTACACCGTCAACCTGAGCAGCGACAGCAGCGGGACCAGTTGGAACGGGCACGAGAGCGTGTCCTTCACCAACGCCTCATCCACCGCGCTCAGCGAGGTGTACCTGCGGCTGTGGGACAACTACCACGGCACCTGCGCGGCGATGCCGATCACGGTCACGAACGTCACCGGCGGGAGTGCCGGCGCCCTCTCCGTGGACTGCACCGCCCTCAAGATCGACCTGTCGACGCCCCTCGCCCAGGGCCAGAGCGCCACGATCGGCTTCGACCTCGGCATCACCGTGCCCAGCGGCGCCGACCGGTTCGGGCACGACGGTTCCTTCAGCTTCATCGGCAACGCCCTGCCCGTCCTCGCGGTCCGCGACGGCTCGGGCTGGCACCTGGACCCGTACACCAACAACGGCGAGTCGTTCTACTCCCTGGCCGCCGACTTCAAGGTGACCCTGGACCACCCCAGCAGCCTGCTGGTCCCGGCCACCGGCACCTCCACGGACACCCCCGGCTCCAGCGGCCGTACGATCACGACCGCGACCGCCGCCAAGGTCCGTGACTTCGCCTGGGCCGCCGGGCCCTTCACCAAGATCTCCGGCACCTCGACCGCCGGCGTCGCGGTGAACGTGTACTCCGTCTCGGGCATCAGCTCCAGCAGCGCCCAGTCCATGCTCAGCACGGCCAAGTCCGCCGTGGACGCCCACGCGGCCCGGTTCGGCGCCTACCCGTACGGCGAACTGGACGCGGTGATCGACAACAACTTCTGGTTCGGCGGCATGGAGTACCCCGGCTTCGTCCTCGACCTGGTCAGCACCACCGCGCTCACCCACGAGATCGGCCACCAGTGGTGGTACGGCATCGTCGGTGACGACGAGTACAACAGCCCCTGGCTGGACGAGGCGTTCACCGACTACGCGACCGACCTCGCGCTCGGCAAGACCGGCACCAACTGCTGGAGCAGCGTGTCCTGGGCCTCCAGCGCGGAGAAGATCACCAACTCGATGGCCTACTGGGACGCGAACTCCTCCCGCTACTCCACCGTGGTCTACGGCTACGGCAAGTGTGCCCTGCACGACCTGCGGCGGCTCATCGGTGACACCGCCATGACCAAGCTGATGAAGGACTACGCGACCGCCCACTGGTACGGCGTGTCGACCACGGCCGAGTTCAAGGCGGCGGCCCAGGCCGCCACCACGACCGACCTGACGTCCTTCTGGACCCAGCACCGCATCGACGGCTGACCCGGCCCCCGGCCGGGCTCGCCCATTCGGGTCAAACCTGGCCGGACAGGGCTACGTTGGGCGGTACCCGGAGTGCGGTACCGCCCGACTGCGGGTCACATGGATGATGTGCGAAGCGACATATCCCGAAGCGACATATTCCGAAGCGACCGATCCCGTACCGGCCGGTCCCCGTCTCACCGCCTCGGCCGCTCACGCCTGTCCGTCACCGGCGTCCTGACCGGCCTCCTCCTCGCCCTGTCCACCCCGGCGGCCCTGTCCGCGCCGGACCCGTCCGACCCGGACACACCCGTGCGGGGCAATGCCTACATGGGCATGGGCGTCCTCCCCCACGACGGACGCGATGCCGCCGCCGACGCCACCGCCGCCGACACCACCACGGGCGACATCACCACGGGCGACGCCACCACGGGCGACGCCGCTGTCGTCGACGGCGTCACTGCCGGCGAAGGCGCCACGGACAACGGCAGTGCCGACGCCCTCACCCTCGACACCCGGGCCGGCCAGACCGAGGGCGTGGACGTCTCCAGCCACCAGCGCGAGGTGGCCTGGCAAACGCTGTGGAACGCCGGTACCAGATGGGCGTACACGAAGGCGACGGAGGGGACGTCGTACACGAACCCCTACTTCACCCAGCAGTACGACGGCTCGTACGTCATGGGCATCATCCGCGGCGCCTATCACTTCGCGACCCCGGACAGCAGCGGCGGCGCCGCGCAGGCCGACTACTTCGTGGACCACGGCGGCGGCTGGTCCAAGGACGCCAAGACCCTGCCCGGCGCGCTCGACATGGAGTGGAACCCGTACGGCGACGACTGCTACGGCAAGTCCGAGACCTCGATGGTCAGTTGGATGCGTGACTTCCTGAACCGCTACAAGGCGCGTACCGGCCGCGACGCGGTCATCTACACGGCCACCAGCTGGTGGACCCAGTGCACCGGCGACTACGCGGGCTTCGGTGCGACCAACCCGCTGTGGATCGCCCGCTACGCCTCGACGCCGGGGACGCTGCCCTCGGGCTGGTCGTCGTACGCGATGTGGCAGTACACCTCCACCGGGCCGACGGTCGGCGACCACGACCGGTTCAACGGCTCCGCGAGCGGGCTGCGGGACCTCGCCACCGGCTGAGGCCCACCCCCAGTCCGACCAGCCAGAAGGAGGGCCCGGCAGCCCGGTCTGCGTCCGGTGCTGCGTCTTCTTCCCTATGAGCCCCGAAACGCCGGCGGCAGTCTGCTGCAAAACACGGCTTGGAGGCTCACAGTGACAGCAGGCCCGGCCCCCGAAGGGGCACCGAACGACGGCGACACCCGTACGGCATCCTTCGCGCAGCGCCGGCTGTGGTTCCTGGACCAGCTCGCCGGCACCTCCACCGGGTCGATGCTTCCACTGGTCCTGCGGTTGCGCGGGAGCCTCGACGCGGACCGGCTCGAACAGTCCCTGACCGGGATCGCGGCGCGGCACGAGGTGCTGCGCACCCGGTTCACCGCCGTCGACGGCGAGCCGGTGCCGGTCGTGGACACCCCCACGGGCGTCCCCCTGGAGCGGATCGCGGTGGACGGCCCGGACGACCTGTACGCCCGGTGCCTGGGGCGTCCCGTGGACCTGTCCGCGCAGGCCCCGATCCGGGCCACGCTCGCCCAAGTCGCCCCCGACGACCACCTGTTGCTGATCGAGGTGCACCACATCGCCGTGGACGGCTGGTCCTGGGGCGTCCTGCTGGACGAACTTGCCGCCGGATACCGCGGCGAGCCGGTCGCCCCGCCCGCCGTGCGGTACTCCGACCTCGCCCGCGCCCAGGCCGAACGGCTCTCCGGGGCCCGCCTGGAGCGCCTGCTCGGCCACTGGCGCGAGCGCCTCGCCGGTCTGACCCCGCTCGACCTGCCCACCGACCGGCCGCGCCCCCGCGTCTGGGACGGCTCCGGCGACGTCGTCCGCTTCGACCTGCCCGCCGACCTGGTGGCCGGCGTCGACGCCCTCGCCCGCACCGGGCGCGCCACCCGCTACATGCTGCTGCTCGCCGCCTACCAGGCCCTCCTCGGCCACTGGTCGGGCCGCACGGACGTCGCCGTGTGCAGCACCCTTGCGGACCGCGGCGCGCGGGGCGCCGACCGCCTGATCGGCCCGCTCGTCAACACGATCGTCCTGCGCACCGACCTGTCCGGCCGGCCGGGCTTCGCCACCCTGCTGGACCGGGTGCGGGGCGGGGTGCTCGCCGACCTGTCGCACGCCGAGGCTCCCTTCGACCAGGTGGTCGGCGCGGTCGGCGGCGACCGGGACCTGTCCCGGCACCCGCTCGCGCAGGCATCCTTCACCCTGCTCAACACCCCGATCCGCGCGGTACGGATGCCCGGACTCGACGTGCGGCTCGTCGAGCCGCCGCTGACCGAAACCCCGCTCGACGTCTTCCTCGACCTCACCCTGCGCACCGACGGCAGCATCGCCGCCGTCCTGCAGTACGCCACCGCCCTCTTCGACGCCGCCACCATGCAGGCGTTCGCCCGCGCCTACGTGGCCCTGCTGCGGGCCGCCCTCGCCGACCCCGGCACGCCGGTGCAGGACCTGGCCCGCACCCTGCCCAGCGGTCCCGGCGCGCCCGCCCGCCCCCGCCCCGAGTGGCACCACGCCCCCGACCGGGCCACCGCTCCGGTGCCCCCGGTCGCCTTCTCCGGCGCCCCCGAAGCGACCGCGCTGATCTGCGGCGACGACAGCGTCACCTACGCGGAGCTGAACGCCCTCACCGGCGGACTCGCCGCCGCGCTCACGGCGGCCGGGGTCAGGGCCGGCAGCCCGGTGGGCGTGCTGCTGCGGCGCGGCCTGTGGTCGGCGGCGGCGATCGAGGGCGTCTGGCGGGCCGGCGGGGCGTACGTTCCGCTGGACCCCGAACTTCCCGCCGAGCGGCTGAAGTTCATGGCCGAGGAAGCGCAACCGGCCTGTGTCGTCGTGGATCCGGCGACGGTCGCGACCGCCGGCGGACTCGCACCGGTCATCGTCGACGTCACCACCGTCACCCCGGACGCGAACGGGCCGCGGCACCAGCCGCACCCGCGCGAGCTGGCCCACGTCATCTTCACCTCCGGCTCCACCGGCCGGCCCAAGGCGGTCGGCGTCGAACACGCGGCCCTCGCCTCCCACGCGGCAGCCGCCCGGCAGCGCCTCGGCATCACCGCCGCCGACCGGGTGCTCGCCTTCGCCTCCTTCTCCTTCGATGCCTCCCTCGACCAGGTGCTGCCCGCCCTCACCTCGGGCGCCACCGTCGTCATGCGTCCCGACGAGCCCTGGCTGCCCACCCAGGTGCCCGAGATCGTCCAGCGGCACGCCCTGACCGTCGTCAACGTGCCCCCGACGTACTGGGCGGAGCTGACACTCTCCCTCGACCGGCGCCTCGCCGCCGCCCTCGCCCCGCTGCGCCTGCTGGTGCTGGGCGGCGAGGCCGTCCCGGCCGACACCCTCGCCGCCTGGCGGGCCACCGTGCCCTGGGCGCGGGTGTGCAACGCGTACGGGCCCACCGAGACCACGGTCACCGCCACCACCTACGAGGCCGACGACCCGCCCGCCGACACCGTGCCCATCGGCCGCCCCCTGGGCGGGCGGCGGGTGTACGTCGTCGACGCCGACGACGAACCCGTGCCGGTCGGCGTCTCGGGCGAACTCCTCATCGGCGGCACGGAAGTGGCCCGCGGCTATCTGAACCGGCCCGCCCTGACCGCCGAGCGTTTCGTGCCCGACCCGTACGGGCCGCCCGGCAGCCGCCTGTACCGCACCGGCGACCTCGTCCGCTGGCAGCCCACCGGGGACCTGGAGTTCCTGGGCCGCCGCGACGACCAGGTCAAGATCCGCGGCTTCCGCATCGAACTCGGCGAGGTGGAGACGGTGCTGCGCGCCTGCCCGCGGGTCGCCGCTGCCGCCGCCCGCCCCGACCGCGCCACCGGGCGCAGCCTCATCGGTTACGTCGTACCGGCCGCCGCCGAGGACGCTGCTGCTCCGAGCACCGTGGACCGGGCCGAACTGCGCGCCTGGTGTGCCCGGTACCTGCCGCACTACGCCGTACCCACCGAGTTCGTCGTCCTGGACGCCCTCCCGGTCGGCGTCTCCGGCAAACTCGACCGCTCCGCCCTGCCCGACCCGGCCCACTCCCGTTCCGCCGCCGACCCCGGCTACGTCGCGCCGCGCGACGAGACCGAGCGGATCGTCGCCGAGGTGTGGGCGGACGTCCTCGGACTGGACCGGATCGGCATCGACGACAGCTTCTTCGACCTCGGCGGGCACTCCCTGCTCGCCACCATGGCGGTCTCCCGGATCGCCCAGCGCCTGGGCCGCGAGATCGAACTGCGCACCGTCTTCGAGAACCCCACCGTCCGTGGCTTCGCCCCGCGCGTGGCCGCCGCCCGCGCCTCCGGCGCCACCGAGGTGGTGCCCGTCGACCGGACCCGGCCGCTGCCGCTGTCCTTCGCCCAGGAACGCCTGTGGTTCCTCGACCGCACCTCCGACCGCGGCGACTCCTACCTGCTCTGGTACTGCTGGCGGGTGCGCGGCGGCCTCGACCGCGCCGCCTGGCAGCAGGCCCTGGACGACCTCGTCGAACGGCACGAGGTGCTGCGCACCGCGCTGATCGAGTCCGACGGCCGCCCGGTGCAGGAGGTCTGCGACCCGGTCCGGGTGCCGTTGCACTGGGAGCCGGCGCCCGAGGCCCCGGACGAGGCCGCCCGCCTGGACGCCGTACGGCGGCGGGCCGGTGCCCTGGCCACGCGCCGCTTCGACCTCGCCCGCCCGCCCCTGCTGCGGGCCGGCGTGTGGGAGCTGGCCGACGACGACCACGTGGCCGTCCTCGCCCTGCACCACGCCGTCACCGACGGCTGGTCCAAGGGCGTCCTGCTGGACGAGCTCGCCGAGCACTACGCGGCCCGGAGGGCCGGCCGGCGTGCGGGGCTGCCACCGCTTGCTGTGCAGTACGGCGACTTCGCCGTCTGGCAGCGCGACCGCGCCGACAGCGGCGCACTGGAGCCGCAACTCGCCTACTGGGAGCGCACCCTGGACGCGGCCCCCGCCCTCGAACTGCCCACGGACCGGCCCCGGCCGGCGGCCTTCACCGGGCGGGGCGGCGCGATCGAGGTCGAGCTGCCCGCCGGGCTCGTAGAGCGCGTGGACGCCTACGCGCGCTCACACGGCGCGACCCGCTTCATGGTGCTGCTGGCCGCCGCCCAGGCCGTCCTCGCCCGCTGGTCCGGGCAGGCCGACGTGTCCGTGGGCACCCCCGTCGCCGGGCGCGGCCGGCTCGAACTGGAGCCGCTGGTCGGCTTCTTCGTCAACACGGTGGTGCTGCGCAGCGACCTGTCCGGACGGCCCACCTTCGCCGGGCTCGTGGACCGGGTACGGGATGTCGTCCTGGGCGCCTTCGACCACCAAGAAGTGCCCTTCGAAAGGGTCGTCGAGCGGTTGCGTCCCGAACGGGACCTGTCCCGGAACCCGTTGTTCCAGGTCATGGTGGACGTGCAGGACGCCTCCACCGGAGGTTCCGGACTGCCGGGGCTGGACGCCACCGCCTTCGCCCTTCCGTGGGAGTCGGCGAAGTTCGACCTGACCGCCACCTTCCTGGTGCGAGCCGGCCGTTTCGCCCTCAACGTCGAGTACGCCGCCGACCTGTTCGACCCGGCGACCGCGACCCGGTTCGCCCAGCACGTCGGGCGGGTGCTGCGCGCCTTTCTCGACGATCCCGGCAGCCGCGTGGACGAGGCCCCGCTGCTCGACGCGCGGGAGCGGGAGCGCCTGGTGGCGGGCGCCGGACGGAACGCGGCACCGGCGCCCCGGTTCCGGGTGGCGGGGGAACCGGAGGCCCCGGCCGTGGTGTGCGAGGGGACGACTCTGGACTACCGGAAACTGGGCGCCCGCACCGGCGGGTTGGCGACTGCCCTCGCCGACGCGGGAGTGCGGTCGGGCGACGCCGTAGGGGTCTGCGTCGGCCGGGGCGTGTGGTCGGTGGCGGCGATGCTCGCCGTCTGGCGGGCGGGCGGCGTCTACGTCCCGCTCGATGCCCAGCTCCCCGCCGAGCGACTGCGGTACATGCTGGACGAGGCGGGCGTACGGCACGTGGTCACCGACGCGCGCACCCGGGAGAAGGTCACCGGGCTCGGCGCCGTCGCGATCGACGTCGAGCAGGCCCCGCCTCCGGCACCCGACGCACCCCGGCACGTGCCCGACCCCCGCGACCTCGCCTACGTCATCTTCACCTCCGGCTCCACCGGACGCCCCAAGGCCGTCGGCGTCGAGCACCACGCCCTCGACGCCCATGTGGCCGCGGCCCGCCAGGAGTTCGCGCTGACCTCCCGCGACCGCGTGCTCACTTTCGCCTCCACCTCGTTCGACGCCTCCATGGAACAGATCCTGCCCGCGCTGAGCGCAGGCGCGACGGTGATCGTGCGCCCGGACGAGATCTGGTCGCCGGAGGAACTCGCCGCCCGGGTTGCGGCCGAGCGGGTCACCGTCATGGAACTCACCCCGTCCTACTGGGCCGAGGTCGTGGCTCGCCTGGACACGCTCGCGCCCCAACTCGCTTCCCTGCGACTGCTGGTGACCGGGGGAGAGGCACTGCCCGCCGACCCGCTCCAGCGCTGGTTCGCGCGGCTGCCCGGGGTACCCGTGGTCAACACCTACGGCCCCACCGAGGCAGTCATCTCCGCCACCGCGCACCCGGTCGGCGAGGCCCCGTGCGGCCGGGTACCCATCGGGCGTGCACTGGGCAGCCGGCGGGCCTACGTCGTCGACACCCTGGGCGGCCTCGCCCCCGAGGGCGTTCCTGGTGAACTCCTGGTCCGTGGGCCCGAGTTGGCGCGCGGCTATCTGGGCAGGCCGGCCCTGACGGCGGAGCGGTTCGTGCCCGACCCGTTCGGCTCCCCGGGCGGCCGGCTCTACCGGACCGGTGACGTCGTACGCCGACTGCCCTCCGGCGAGCTGGAGTTCCTCGGCCGCAACGACGACCAGGTGAAGATCCGCGGGTTCCGCGTGGAACCGGGAGAGGCCGAGGCGGTGCTGCGCGCCCATCCCGGCGTCCGGGCCGCCGCCGTCGTGGTCCGTACCCCGCACGGCGAAACCGCCCTCGTCGGCTATGCCGCCGGCAGCGGCCTGTCCGCGGAGTCCCTGGAGACCCACTGCCGGGCCCGGCTGCCTCACTACCTCGTCCCGTCGGCCTTCGTGATCCTCGACGTCCTGCCGCTGACCGTGCAGGGCAAGCTGGACATCGCCGCCCTGCCCGAACCGGCGACGCCCGCACCGCGCGCCTTCGTGGCGCCGCGCACCCCGGCCGAGACGGTCGTCGCGCAGATCTGGTGCGAGGTGCTCGACCTGCCGCGGGTCGGCGTCCACGACGACTTCTTCGCCCTCGGCGGGCACTCCCTGCGCGCGGTGTCCGTCACCTCCCGCCTGCGCACCGCCTTCGACTGCCCGCTCCAGGTCCGGGACCTGTTCGAGCACCCCACCGTCGAACGGCTCGCCGCCGAGGTGGAGCGCCGGCTGCTGGAGCTGATCTCGCAGATGAGCGACGACGAGATCGACCTCTCGCTGACGGTCGACTTCTGAACGCAGCCGCCCCGCCCCTTCCCACAGCTTCCCTTTCCAAGAGTGAGATCGGAGTGCCCCCATGACCACATCCGACGTGCGTCCCGGCCCCGCCGTCCCGGGCGGCGGACTGTCCCCGGCGGCCCGGCGCCTGCTCGAACAGCGGCTGCGCGGCCGGGCCGCCGCCCCGGCCGACGTCCCGACCCGCATCCGGCCGCGTCCGGAGCGGATCCCGCTGTCCCCGGCCCAGCAGCGCCTGTACTTCCTGGACCGGCTCGACCCGGGCGCCGCGACCTATCTGCTGCCCGCCGCCTGGCGGTTCACCGGCCCGCTGGACATCCCGGCGCTGCGCGCCGCCGTGACGGACCTGGTCGCCCGGCACGAGCAGCTGCGGGCCGTGTTTCCGGAAGCCGAGGGCATCCCGGATCAGCGCTTCCTGCCCGCGGGCGGCGCCGTCCTGGACGTCGTGGAGGCGACCGGGGCGACGGTCGCGGAGCGCGAGCGGCGGCTGGCCGCCGCCGTGCACGCCGCCGCCGTACGGCCCTTCGACCTCGCCCGCGAACCCGCCTTCCGCGCCACCCTCGTACGGGCCGGCGACGACGACCACGTCCTCGTCCTCGGCATGCACCACATCGTCTCCGACGGCTGGTCCCTCGGCCTGATCGTCCGCGACCTCACCGAGCTGTACCGGGCCAGGGCGGCGGGCCGCACCGCCCAGCTGCCCGAACTGCCCCTGGACTACGCCGACTACGCGATCTGGCAGCGCGAGAGCGACCAGTCCGCCGCGCTGGACCACTGGCGCTCCCGGCTCGCCGGACTGACCCCGCTGGACCTGCCCACCGACCGCCCCCGCCCGGACACCCCCGGCAGTCGCGGCGCCGCCCACACCGTCACCCTGCCGCCCACGCTCACCGAGGGTCTCGCCGAGCTGGGCCGGCGTTCCGGCACCACCCCGTACATGACGGTGCTGGCCGCGTTCCAGGCCGCGCTGGCCTTCCACAGCGGGCAGAGCGACATCGCCGTCGGCACCGTCGTCGCCAACCGGGAGCGGGCCGAGACGGAACAGCTCGTCGGTTTCTTCGTCAACACCCTTGTACTGCGCGGCGACTTCTCCGACGACCCGACCCCGGCCGCGCTGCTCGCGCGCACCCGCGACCGGGTCCTGGAGGCGTTCTCGCACCAGTCGCTGCCGTTCGAGCAGGTCGTCGACGCGCTGAGCCCCCAGCGCGACCTCGCCCGCAACCCGCTCGTCCAGGTCCTCTACACGCACAGCGACGCCACGCCCGGCGGCTTCGACCTGGGCGGCGTGAGCGGAACGCCGTACCGGATCGACCTCACCACCGCCAAGTTCGACCTCACCCTCGACCTGCGCGACGGCGACGGCCGCACCGACCTGGTGTTCGTCTACCGGCCCGACCTGTTCGAGGAGACCTCCGTCGCCGCGCTCGCCCGGCACATGGTGGCCCTGCTGGAGGCGTTCTGCGCCGCTCCCGACAGCCCGCTCAGTGCCGTCGACCCGCTCACCCCCGCCGAACGCGCGCACCTGCTCGGCCCTGAGGGCCCCGCCAACACCGGCGCCGACGCGATACCGGCCCCGAGCACCGCGCCGGACCGCCTTGCCGGGCACATCGCGGCCACCCCGCACGCCGTCGCCGTGAGCGGATCGGGACGCTCGTTGACGTACGCCCAACTCGATGCGCAGGCATCAGAGTTGGCCAGGCGGCTGCGCGCCGTCGGGGTCACCCGCGGCTCGCTCGTCGGTGTCTGCCTCGACCGCATGCCCGAGTTGGCCGTCGCCCTGCTCGCCGTCTGGCGCGCCGGAGCCGCCTACCTTCCGCTCGACCCCTCCCACCCGAGAGCGCGGCGCGAGTTCACCGTCACCGACTCCGGCATCGACTGGATCGTCACCGACACGGCCACCCGCCCGGCGGTCGAGGGACTGCCCGCCGGTCTCATCGAGCTGGACGCCGAGGACCCCGGCCACCACACCGCCGACGACGGCGATGTGCGCCCCGCCCCCGACGACCTCGCCTACGTCATCTACACCTCCGGCTCCACCGGCCGCCCCAAGGGCGTCGAGGTCACCCACGCCAACCTCGCCTGGCTGCTCGGCGCGGCCGACCGGCACTTCGGCTTCGGGCCCGCCGATGTGTGGACGCTGATGCACTCCCCGGCGTTCGACTTCTCCGTATGGGAGTTGTGGGGTCCGCTGGCCAGCGGCGGACGGGTCGTCGTGCTCGGCGCGGACGAGGTGCGCGACCCGGTCGCCGTGCACCGGGTGCTGCGCGAGGAGGGCGTCACCGTCCTCAACCAGACCCCGGCCGCCTTCAAGGGCCTGCGCGCTCACCTCGCGGACACCGGCGCAAGCTTCGGCCAACTCGCCCTGCGCACCGTGATCTTCGGCGGCGACGCCTTCGACGTGCGCGACTACCGGACCTGGTTCCGCGCTCCCGGACACCGGCCCGCCCTGGTCAACATGTACGGCATTACCGAGACCACCGTGCATGTGACGATCCGGGAGATCACCGAGGAGGACGCGCACGGCGCCGTCCGCTCGCCCATCGGCCGCCCGCTCGCCGGGCAGCACGGCTACGTCCTCGACGCCTGGGGCCGGCTGGTGCCACCCGGCAGCGTCGGCGAGCTGTACGTCGCGGGCGGCGGCGTGGCCCGCGGCTACCGCAACCGCCCGGAACTGACCGCCGAACGCTTCCTCGACGACCCGTTCGCTGCGCCCGGCGCCCGCATGTACCGCACCGGCGACCTCGTACGGGTCCTGCCCGACGGCCAGTTGGCCTACGTCGGGCGCGCCGACCACCAGGTGAAGATCCGCGGCTACCGCATCGAGCCCGGTGAGATCGAGACCGCCCTGCGCGCCCTGCCCGGCGTCGCCGACGTCGCCGTCGTGGCCCGCCGGGACGGAGCCGCGGCCCGCCTGGTCGCCCACGTCGTCACCCCCGAGGGCCGCCCGCTCGACCCGCCCGCGCTGCGCGAGGGCCTGCGCCTGACCCTGCCCGACTACATGGTCCCGGCCCTCTTCGTCCGCCACGAGCGGCTGCCGCTGACCGCCAACGGCAAGGTCGACCGTGCCGCCCTCACCGCCGTCGAGCCCGCCACCACCGGGCAGGGCACGCATGTGCCGCCCGAGGGACCGGTGGAGCGAGCGCTGGCCGTCGTGTGGAGCCAGGTACTGGGCAGCGAGCACGTCAGTCGCACCGACAACTTCTTCGACCTCGGCGGCGACTCCATCCTGGCCCTGCGCCTGGTCGGCCTCGCCCGGCAGGCCGGCCTCGGCTTCACCGTCGCCGACGTCTTCCGTGCCCGCACCCTCGCGGACCTGGCCGCGCTCGTCACCGACACCGGGGACACGCCCGAACCCGTCGCCCCCTTCTCCCAGCTGGACCCGGCCGACGCCGACCGGCTGCCCGACGGGCTCGCGGACGCCTACCCGCTCACCATGCTCCAGGCGGGCATGCTCCACGAGATGCTCGCCGATCCTCGGCGCGGCGCCTACCACAACGTCACCGACCTGAAGATCACCGTGCCCGAGGGCTTCTCCCTGGACGTCTTCCAGGCCGCGGTGGACGCGGTCGTCGCCGGCCACCCCATCCTGCGCACCTCCGTCGACCTCGTCTCGTACCGCGAACCCCTCCAGCTCGTCCACCGCAGCGCCCACCTGCCCGTCGGCTACACCGACCTGCGCGGACTCCCGCAGGACGAGCAGCGGGCCCGGCTGCGCGCGTTCGTGGACGAGGAGTTCGAGCGCCGCTTCGACCTCGCCGCCGCGCCGCTCGTGCGCATCCACCTCCACCACGTGGGCGACCACGACCTGCGCCTCGTCCTCACCGACTGCCATGTCGTCCTGGACGGCTGGAGCCTGACCTCGCTCGTCGCCGACCTGCTCGCCCTGCACAGGGAGGCCGTGGCCCACCGCAGTGCCCCCCGGCCGCCGAGCGCCCCCGCCTTCGCCGAGTACGTCGCCCTGGAGCGGGCCGCGCTGAACAACGAGGAATCACTGGAGTACTGGCGTCGGTGCCTGGCCGACCTGCGGCCCGTCACCCTCGGCCGGCGCGCGGCCGACACCGGGGCGCAGCAGCCGCCGGTGCACGAGGCACGCCGCTCCTACGCCCACCTCGCCGAGGGCATCGGCCGGCTGGCCAAGCAGGCCGGAGTGCCCCGCCGTACGGTGCTGTTCACCGCCTTCCACCACACCATGAGCCTGTTCGCCGACCGCGACGACGAGGCCGTCGGCCACAGCATCGGCCTGGTCACCAACGGGCGGCCCGAGATCCCCGGCGCGGACAGGATGCGCGGACTGTTCCTGAACACCGTGCCGTTCGGTGTGGCCCGCCCGCGCGGCAGCTGGCTCGCCTACCTGCGGGACGTGTTCACGGCCGAGCAGGAGATGCTCCCGCACCGCAGGGTCCCCTTCGCCCGCATTGCCGCGCTGCGGCCGGCCGAGACGAGCCTGACCGACGCCGTCTTCAACTACGTCAACCTCCACCGGCTCTCGCACGAGTCCTGGGACGACTCCCTGGAGATCGCCCGCACTGCGTTCCCGCTGATGCTGAACGCGAGCGTCAACGCGTTCACGCTGGACACCGACCCGGAGTTCGTCGCCCCCGCCACCTCCGAGCAACTCGCCGACGTCTTCTGCGCCCAGCTGGAGGCCATGGTCGCCGACCCGCATGCCCGCGTGAGCAGGCCCGCGCTCACCGGCGCCGCCCGCGCCACCGCCCTCGACGTGTGGGGGCGCGGACCCGACATCCCCTCCTCCCCGCTGCTGTTCCACGAGCACATCGCCGCGCAGGCGGCCCGCACCCCGGACGCGGTCGCGGTGGAACACCTCGGGCAGGAGCTGACCTACGCCGAACTCCAGGACCAGACCCAGCAGTTGGCATGGCGGCTGCGCGGGCTGGGCGTCGGGCCCGACACGGTGGTCGGCATCTGCGTCGAGCGTGGCCCCGACCTGGTGCGCGCGGCGGTGGGTGTGCTGCGCTCCGGCGGCGCGTTCCTGCCCCTCGACCCCCAGCAGCCCACCGAGCGGCTTGCGTTCATGGCCGAGGACAGCGGCATGCGCGTGCTGCTCACGCAGCGGGCGCTCGACAAGGCCGTGCCCTTCGACGGGCCGGTGCTCCACCTCGACGCACCCATGGAACCGGTGGACCCGGTACCGGGCAGGGAAGCCGGCGCCGACAACCTCGCCTACGTCCTCTACACCTCCGGCTCCACCGGCGTCCCCAAGGGCGTCGGCATCCCGCACCGCGGCCTGTCCAACCTGATCGAGGGCCAGCGCGACCTCGTCCGCATCACCCCCGAGGACCGCGTGCTGCAGTTCACCTCGTTCGGCTTCGACGTCTCGATCCATGAACTCACCGAGTCCCTCGCCAACGGAGCGCGCCTGGTGACCGCGCCGAAGGAAGCGCTGCTCCCCGGCCCGGACCTGGCCCGCACCCTGCGCGAGCAGCGCATCACCTGCGCCGTGATGACGCCCAGCGCCCTCGCGGTCCTCGGCGAGGACGACTTCCCCGAGCTGCGCGTCCTCCAGGTCTGCGGCGAGTCCTGCCCGGCCGAACTCGCCGACGTCTGGGCGCGTGGGCGCCGTTTCCACAACCTGTACGGCCTCACCGAGACCATCGTGTGGTCGGTGGTCGCCGAACTGCGTCCCGGCCAGGGCCGCCCGCCCATCGGCACCCCGATCCGCAACACCAGCGTCCACGTCCTGGACGAGGACCTCCAGCCGGTCCCCGTCGGCGTACCCGGCGAGATCTACCTCGGCGGTCAGGCCGTCGCCCGCGGCTACCTCGGCCGGCCCGCGCTCACCGCCGCCACCTACGTCCCCGACCCCTACGGCGCCCCCGGCGCGCGCCTGTGCCGCACCGGCGACCTCGGCATGCACCGGCCCGACGGTTCGGTGGAGTGGCTCGGCCGCGGCGACAGCCAGGTCAAACTGCGTGGCTGCCGTATCGAACTCGGCGAGATCGAGCATGCGTTGCGCCGGCTGCCCGAGGTGCGGCAGGCGGTCGTCCTGCACCGCACCGACCTGCCCGGCGAACCCGCGCTCGTGGCCTACCTCGTCATGCGCGGTGCCGAGCAGCCCGACCCCGAGGAGCTGCGCGGCGCCCTGCGCGCCTCTCTGCCCGCCTACATGCTGCCCGCCCGGTTCGTCTTCCTCGACGAGATGCCCGTCAACCGCAGCGGCAAGACCGACAAGCGGGCGCTGCCCCGGCCGTCCGCCGACCGCGGACACAGCGACACCGCGTACGTCGCCCCGGCCACCCCGGCGGAGAAGGTCCTCGCCGAGGTGTGGCGCGAAGTCCTCGGGCTGGCCCGCATCGGCGTCCACGACGACTTCTTCCGCATCGGAGGCAGTTCCCTGTCCACGGTCCGCGTCTCCCTGATGGCCGCCGGACGCGGCCTGACCGTCTCGGTCGGCGACCTGATCGAACACCCGACGATCGCACGGCTCGCCGCCCACGCCACCCGCGCGGCCACCGACCCGGTGCCCACCGCCGTCACGTCCGAGGTACGGCTGCGCGAAGGCGCGGGGGAGCCCCTGTGGTGCGTACACCCCTCCGGCGGCAGCGCCGCCTGGTTCGTGCCGCTCGCCCGCGCCCTGCCCGAGGGCCGCCCCGTCCACGCCTTCCAGGCGCGCGGACTGCTCGGCGGCGTCGACCCGAGCACCGTGACCGGCATTGCCGCCAACTACGTCGCCGAGATCACCGACCGCGGCGGCGAGGGCCCGCACGCCGTCCTCGGCTGGTCCATGGGCGCCAACATCGCCCTGGAGATGGCCACCCAGCTCCACCAGGCCGGGCACCGCGTCGAACCCCTGATCCTCATCGAGCCCTACCTGCCCAACGCCGCCGCACGGGCCCGGCTCAACGGCGTCACCAAGGACCTGCGGGACGCCCTGCGGATGCGCAACCGGCTGCGCGAGCTGCCGCCCTCACCCCAGCGCGACCGGACCACGGCCGAACTCACCGCCACCCTGCTGGGCGCCGGCATGAGCCCCGCCGAGGCCGCGCTCGTGGAGAACGCGCCGATCGAGGTGTGGCACTCCCTGCTCGCGGCGCTGGCCGCCTACGAGGCCCGCCCCTACCCCGGCCATGTGCACCTGGTGGTCGGCAGCGAGGCCGCCGGGCTGCCGCGCGGCCGGACGATGCCGGGCCTCGACGTCGACTACGACACCTACGTCGAACGCTGGCGCGCGGTGGCCGAAGGCGGCCTCACCCTGCACATCAGCGACGGCGACCACATGTCGATGATGGCCGAGCCGAGGGTGGCCGGCCTCGCCGAACTGCTCGTCAAGGTCGAGGCAGGAGGCGCCCGATGACCACCTCGACCCCGGCCCCCGCCCCCGCCTTCACCGAGAGGTACCTCCTGTCCCCGGACGCGTTCGCCGAGCCCTACGGCTACCTGAACGCCCTGCGTGAGCACGCCCCGGTCTTCTGGAGCCCGATGCACCACGCCTGGCTGGTCACCGGCCACGACCAGGTCATGCGCTGCCTGCGCGACCCCGCGGTCTCCGCGGACCGGGTCCGGCCGCTGATGGACGCCGTACCGCTCGGCGCCCGGGAGGACGCGGAGCGCGCCTTCGGGATCCTGTCCCGCTGGATGGTCTTCAACGACCCGCCGCAGCATCGCAGGCTCCGCCAGGTCTTCCAGGAGTCCTTCGCCGCCCGGGCCGTCGCCCGCTACCGGACCTTCACCGAGAAGGCGACCGCGGCCGTCCTCGCCCGCCGGGCCACCCCGGGCCGCAGCGGCGACCTGATGGCCGACGTCGCGAAACCGCTGCCCGCGCTGGTGTTCGCCCGCTGGCTAGGCATCCCGCGCACCGACGGCCCCGCCTTCTGGTACTGGAACGCCCGCGTCGCCGACCTCGTCCTCGGCACCGCCCAGGAGGAGAGCGAGTACCGCGCCTCCCTACAGGCGCTGGTGAGCCTGGAGGACTACCTGGGCGCGCTGGTCGCCCGGCGCCGGGCCGAGCCCGGTGACGACCTGATCAGCCAGGTGCTGCGGGAGGGCCGGGTGGGGGAGTCGGTCAGCGAGGAGGAGTTCGTCGGGATGCTCACCCAGATGGCGTTCGCTGGCGGGGAGACCACCAGCAACCTCATCGCGAACACCGTCCTCGCCCTGCACACCCACCCCGACCAGCTCGCCGCCGTCCGCGCGGAGCCCGCGCTGGCGCAGGGCGCCGTGGAGGAGACGCTACGGCTCGACGGCCCGTCCAAGATGTCGATCCGCACCGCCGCCCGCGACCTCGACCTCGACGGCCACACCCTGCGCGCCGGCGACCGGGTTTTCCTCGTCACCGCCGCCGCCAACCGCGACCCGGCCCGCTTCCCGGACCCCGACCGGTTCGACGTCCGCCGCACCGGACCCACCCACCTCGGCTTCGGCTTCGGCGCCCACTTCTGCATCGGGGCCGCCCTGGCCCGACTGGTGGCCGTGGCCGCCGTCACCACCCTGGTCCGCGACCACCCGGACCTCACCCTGACCGACCCCGACCGGCTCACCTGGCAGCCCTCCCTGCTCAACCGCAGCCTCACCGCCCTGCCCGTGCGCTACTGACCGGCGATGCCCCGGCCGCGGCACCCGCCCGGTGCCGCGGCCCCTCCACGAAAGGCTCGACCATGGCCACCACCCTTGCCGGTGCCGGTCCACGGCTGTGGGCACCCGCCCGGCAGCGCCCCTTCCAACTCCTGTGGCTGGGACAGTCGTTGTCCCTGCTCGGCGACGGATTCAGCGTCGTCGCCTTCTCCTGGATCACCCTAGGTCTGACCGGCTCCACCCTCACCCTCGGCTACGTCCTGGCCTTCCAGGCCGTACCCCGGGCCCTGCTGACCCTCGTCGGCGGCACCCTCAGCGACTCCTGGTCCACCCGCACGCTCATGGCCGCCTCCAGCTGGACCCGGGCGGCGCTCATGGCGGGGGTCGGACTGGCCGGTCTCGGCGGGCACCTGACCGTGTGGATGCTGTGCGCGGCGGCGGCGGCCTTCGGCGCGGTGGACGCCTTCTTCCAGCCCGCCCGCGTGACCATCCTGCCGTCCGTGGTGGACGACGACCTGCTGACCCCCGCCAACGCACTGCTCGGCGCGGGGACCCGGACCGCCGCCGTCATCGGTCCCGGCATCGGCGGGGTGGTCATCGCCGTCACCAGGCCCCCGGTGGCCTTCCTCGTCGACGCCGTCTGCTTCGCGCTGTGCGGCTGGTGCGTCGCCGGCATCCGCACCCGGCCCCGGGCCGTCCGCCCGGAGACGAAGACCGCCGCCGACGCTCCCCTGTCTCTGGGCGCCCGCATCCGCGAGGGCGTGAGCTACACCTGGCGCGACCCCCGGCTGCGCACCATCGTCGCCCTCGACACCGCCGTCAACTTCTGTTACGCCGGGCCCTTCACGGTCGGCTTCGCCACCCTCGCGGACCAGGTGCTGCGCGGCGGTTCGGCCACCCTCGGCATCCTCAACGGATCCCTCGCTGGGGGCGCGATGCTCGGCACCCTGGCCGGCGGCGCCCTCGGCGGCTGGCCCCGGGTGGGCCTGCTGGTGGCCGGGCTGGCCGGCTGGCTCGGCGTGGGCATGGCCGTTCTCGGGCTGGTGCACAGCACCCCGGCGGTGGTGGGCACCGTGCTCGCCATGGGCTTCGCCATCGGCTTCCAGGGCGTGTTCGGGCTGAGCTGGATCCAGCGCACCATCCCGCAGAACGTCCTCAGCCGGTTCGTCTCCGTGGACATGGTCCTCGGCTACGCCGCGGCCCCGCTGTCGCTCGTCCTGTGCGGCGCGCTGGCCCGCACCAGCACGTTCGCCCTGTTCGGCGTGGTCGCCGCCGTGCTCGCCCTGACCGCGGTGGCCGTACTCGGCTCGCGGGCCGTGCGGGAGATGCGTTAGACGTGCGGGAAGTTTCTCGGCCTGTACGTGAGTTGGGCTAGGAGGAGCGCAGAGCGGCCGAACGGGTGCACAGATCCGCCCGGTTGGCCGCCCCCGTCTTCGTCATCAGGCTCGCGATGTGCTTCTCCGCCGTACGCGGGGAGATGAACAGCCGGTCGGCGAGATCCTTGTTGCTGAGACGTTCCGCGAGCAGCCGGAACACCTCGAACTCCCGCACGGTGACGCCCAGGGCGCGCAGCTCCTCGGGGATGCCGCTGGTGCCGGTGCGGTGCTGGTGCACCGGCGCGCCCAGCCGGCGAAGCGCGGCCCGGCAGGCACCGGTGACGGTCGGGATGTCGCGGCCGTGGAAGTAGTGCTCCGCCCGCCGCAGCCAGCCCACCGGATCGCCCCAGCCGTCCCCGTGCGCCGCGTCCGCGATCAGCCGCAGCCCGAGGTGCTGGGCCAGCGGATACGGCTCCGCCGCCGCCAGCGCCGACTCGACCGCCCCGGCCGCCGCCGCGTCCGCGCCCTCCCGGCCGAGCAGCACGGCGTCGGCGAGCAGCACGAACTGCCGGTTCCAGCGCATCCGGGCCACAGCGGTGGCGCTGATCTCCTCGTGCCGGGCGCGGTCCGCGTCCCCGGCGAGCACGTCCAGCAGGAGCACCAGGCCGTGGGTGCCGCTCAGATGGTAGGTGGAGGGGTTGTCCGCCTCCAGCGTCAGCACCGACCCCAGCTCCGCCCGCGCCAGCTCCCGGTCCTCCTCCAGCAGCGCGCAGAACGCGCGGGCCAGGCCGAAGCCCAGCGGCTCCTCCTGCGAGCCGACCCCGTCCCACTCGGCGAACGCGGCCAGCGCCGCCTCCATCGCCGTACGGTCCCCGAGGTGCGCCGCGAGCGCGGCCTCGGCCATCAGCACGTAGCGCACGGCAGGGGCGAGCCGCAGGCGGCGTACGACGGCCAGGCACTCGGCGGCGGCCTCGCGCGCGGTGTCGTAGGCGCCGCGCAGCACGCTGTCGAGCACGAGGATGCCGTCGACGGTGTGCACGATGCTCACCGAGCCGAGCCGCAGGGCCTCCTCGCGGGCCGCCAGCAGCCCCGCGGTGTCGCCGTCGGCGAGCCAGGCGTTGCCGCCCATCCGGGTGGCCGCGTACATCCGCTGCAACGGCAGCCGGTGCCGCTCCGCCGTGGCGAGGGCCTGTTCCAGCATCGCCGCCGACTCCTCCGGGTCCCGCTCGCGGGCCACCGTGGCGAGCAGCTCCCGGGCCTGGCAGGCGACCACGGGCAGCCCGTAGCGCTCGGCGGCGTCGGCGGCGGAGCGGGCCAGCTTCTCCGCGTGCTGGGTGCGGTCGGGGCCGGGCGTGTCGAGGGCGAGATAGGCGGCGGTGACGTCGACGGCGGCGGCGGTCGCGTCGTCCGGCGCGGACGCCAGCACCTCACGGGCGCGGCAGATCTGCCGGTTGCCGTCGCTCCAGCGGCCCGCCGTGTGCGCGACCTTGGCGAGCCGGGTGTGCAGCGTGGCCAGCCGGGCGGGGCTGAGCCCCGCGCCGTCCAGCGCGTGCAGATTCTCGGCCAGGTCGAAGGCGCGGGCGAAGTCACCGGCCTCGGCGAGCGCCGGCAGCAGGTTCTCCAGCACCTCCGCCCGGGCCTGCGGATCGGCGCCTTCGGCCAGCAGCCGCTCTGCGCTGCTGAGCTGAGTCACCGCGGAGCCGAGCGCACCGGCCGCCAGCGCCCGGCCGCCTGCGGCGGCGAACAGCCGTCCGGCCTCGGCGCGGTCCCCGGCCTCGCAGCGCAGCCCGGCCGCCAACGCGCACCAGTCGCCGCCCAGTTCGGGATGCAGCTCCTCCGTCGCCTCCGCGCCGCGCCGGGCCAGCTCCGCCCGTCGGCCGGGCGTCATCTGCGTGAACAGCGCCTCCACGGTGAGGGAGTGCCGGAAGGAGTACCAGTCGGGGGCGGGCTCGTCCGGAATCACCAGCCGGGCGGCCACCCCGGCGTGCAGATGGCTGAGCAGAGCCCGGTCGTCGATGCCCGTCATGCGCTGCAGCACGGTCAGCGGGAAGCGCCGGCCGAGGACGGCGGCGGCCGACAGCAGGGTCAGGCCCTCGGCGCCCAGCCGGTCGATGCGCCGCAGAATGCCCCGCGCCAGCGTGGAGGACACGTCACTGCGTAGATCGCCGACCGCCCGCCAGCCCTCCGGCCCCTGCACCAGTGTGCCGGCCCCGATCATGGACTGCAGCAGCTCCTCGACCAGGTACGGGCTGCCCGTGCTGTCCTCCCACAGCCGCTGCAGCACCGGCTCCGGCACCTCACCGGGGGAGTCCGCGCCGAGCTGGGCCGCGACCATGTCGTGGACCTGGGGGCGGGTCAGCGGCGGCAGTTCCACCAGGGTGGCGGCACCGCGGCGGCGGGCCGACTGCGCGAGGTCGAGCGCGTCGCTGAAGTCCGTCCGCACGGTGGCCAGCAGCAGGACCGGCGTGTACTCGAGGTTGTCCACCAGGTATTCGAGGACACCGAGCGTCTCGGGGTCGGCGTCGTGCAGATCCTCCAGCAGCAGGAGCTGACCCTGGCCGCGCGCGGCGGCCATCAGCAGACGCAGCACCGCCTCACCCAGGATCACCATGGAGCTGCTCTCGCGTTCCCCGGTGTCCCAGTCGGGAATCAGCCGCCCGAGGACCGGGCGATAGGGGCCGAGGGCCGAGTCGTCGAGGGGCTCGCCGCTGCGGAACAGCGACATCAGCGCCTCGGTCAGCGGCCGGAACGGTACGGCAGGGCCCGTCGTGCTGCTGCGCCCGCGCAGCACCCGCATCCCGGCCCCGAGCGCACCGCCCACGGCCTCCGCCGCCAGCCGCGACTTGCCCACACCGGCCTCGCCGACGAGGAAGACCACACCGCCGCGCCCTTGCCGGGCGTCGGCCAAGGCGCGGTCAAGCAAACCCAGTTGAGGGTCCCGCCCGACCAGGGAAGGCGCATGGGAACGCATGAACGCAGATGATAATCGGAATGTCGGGATGTGCGGCAGGTCGCTCCTCGGACGAACGCGGACGGCGCGGGCCCGCCGAGCGGGTCCGCGCCACCACGAGTTCTCAGGGCTGACGGTAGGTCACCGAGGAGCGGAGACCGAGGTGTCCAGCGTGCTCAGCGTGATGACGACCCCGCTGGTCAGCACCAGACCGGCCAGCACGCGGGCGCGGGCGCAGGCGCGGTTGCGGCCCTTGAGCGTGATCCCGCCGGCGGCGTCCTGCTCGGTGGCGGCGGCGTCGGTGGTCTCGGTGGTGGCGGCGGTGGCGGCGAGGTTCTGGTCCATGACGGTGATCCCCTTCTGGTGTCCCGTGCGGGGAGCACGGGGTGGGAGGTGGAGCAAGTCCGTGGAGCGGTGAGGCGGTTGAGCGGTCAGTGGGCCGGGTGGTGGCCGAGGAGCAGGACGGACGGGACGGTCTCGGGGTGGGCCAGGCGGAGCAGTCCGTAGCCGATGCCGGACAGTCCGGTCAGCAGCCCGGGGGAGGGAACGTGGTCGGGGGTGGCACACCGGTGGCTCTGCGCCTCGACCAGCGCCAGCGCCCGCCCGGTGTACGGGGTCAGGGTTCCGGTCGCGGTCGGGTCGCCACGGTCGGCGAGCACGGCCAGCGCCTCCAGCGTGCCGAGGCCGCCGTGCCCGAGGCTCAGGTCCGGGCCCACCCCGGTGTCCGTGAGCCGGGCCGCTGCGGGTCGTACGTCGGCACCGGACGCCAGGTGGGCGGCGGCTGCCGTCACCCCGGCGAGCCCGGACGACCAGGACGGATCGGCCGCCACGGCTTCGGCATTGCGCAGCGCGGCTCGCAGCAGGGCGCGGCCGGTGCCCGCGTGTGCGGTGGCGCGTTCGGGACGGCGGGCGGCGTATCGCAGCAGCGCCCAGCCGATGCCTGCGACGCCGTCGGCGAATCCGGGGGCTCCTGCGAACCCGGGGTCTGTGCCTGCGCCCGCCGCCGAGGCCAGCAGCCGGTCCGCCACGGTGTCCGCCAGGCGCAGGGCCTCCGGCGCCCCGGTCGCCTCGTGTGCGACGACGGCCGCCGCCAGCGCCCCGGCGATGCCTCCGGCCAGCCCCAGGTCGGGGCAGGCGGTGGCTGCGTGGCCGAGCGCGGTGAGGGCGTCCGGCAGACAGTCCGTCAGCTCCGGGTCCAGCAGGGACGACAGCCGCACCAGGGCGTACAGGATGCCGCCGAGCCCGTCGTACGCGCCGGGTCCGGCCGCCGCGCCCAGCTCGGGGTCGGCGGCCAGCGCCTTCAGCAGGGCGGGCAGCGGCTGTACGGCCTCGCGGGCCAGGGTGGCGTACCGGCCGGCCCCGGCCAGCGCGTCCGCCTGGGCCAGGAACAGGGCGGCCCCGCAGTAGCCCTGCGCGAGCCCGGCGCCCATGGGCAGCACCGCCCAATGCGGTCCGGAAACCCGTTCCAGTCCCAGCCAGTTGGTCCGGCCGCCGTCGCGCACCGCGCGGGCGGCGAGCTCGTCGGCGATCCCGCAGGCCGCGGCGAGCAGCCGGGACGGCTCGGGTACGACGGCCGGTACCGGCGCCACCGCGAGTTCGGACCGGGGCCGCGCCAGCGGCGAGCCGGCACCCCGGGCCGCGAGCGTGGCCGAGATGACCCACTCCTGGTCGTGGCAGTCGACCTCGTCCATCCGGGCGATCTTCGCCCGCACCGCGTCCAGGCTCGCCACCGGCAGCAGACCGGGCAGCCAGGTCCCGTCGGCCGCCCGGACCCCTGCACCGGAGGGCCGGTGGGCGAACAGCGGTACGTCCCCGCGCCACAGGTCCGCCGTCTCGTGCTCGATGAGCCGCCGGCGTGCCTCGTCGTGCTCCGACTCCGTCCACAGCACGGCGAACACGCTCTCCCGGGCCAGGGCGTCGGTGAGCAGCGACGGGTGCGCGGACTCCTCCAGGAGTGTCGTGTAGAGCCGGGTGGAGCGGGCGATGAGCCGCGCCGGACTGTCGGACCGGGCCGCCAACGGCCCCTCGTCACCGATCAGTTCATGACCGTGCGCGGCGATCACCGCGTACGCCGTGCGGAACCCCGCCAGCAGGGCCGCCCGGTGGTCGGCGCCGTCCAGCGGGCTGCCCTCCGGCAGCGGATGGTTCTGGGCGGCCGGGCTGAGCACCGGGGCGCGGACGGCCCGCATGGTGTCCGTGCCGCTGTCCACCCAGCGCAGGCCCTCGCTCGGGTACGTGCCGTCGGTGGACCGGCCGAGCGCGGAGATGTCGAGCGCCCCGTGCTCGCCGATCAGCAGATGGGGGAGCAGGCAGGTGCGGTGCACCGAGGCGTGCAGGGCGTCCGCCGCCGGGTCGGCGCCGGCCGTCATGGCCTGCGACAGCCCGGTGTGCAGCAGCGTCTCGCCGTCCACCAGGACCGGCTGGTCGCCGCAGGCGATCACGTTCTCGTAGTGCATGTCCGCGCCGTCCACCGCGTACAGCAGCGCCAGCAGCGCACCCTGGCGGCGGTAGAACGTGTCGGTCTCGGTCACCGAGCGGCACCAGCGGTGCTCCACGAACTCCAGCCACCCGTACGCCTCTTGCCGCAGGCTGCGCGGGGTGCGCAGGGCCAGCCCGGGAACCTTGGCGTTGAGCCAGCCCACGAGACCGTCCAGCAGTGCGTGCTGCTCCAGCGAGCGTGGCTTGTAGACGAGCCGGTCACCGGACGCGAAGTGCAGCACCGCCACCGCCCGGTTGCCCTGGTGCGTGTCCCCGCGGCCCAGGTCCGCCCGGGTCAGCGCGCCCGGGTCCCGACCGTCGAGGAGACCGGCGACCAGGTCGTCCCGGTCGGCCCGAAACCGGCGTACGAGTTCCGCCGCCGCGTCGGTCGCGTCCAGCGCGGTCTGCCCGAGCATCCGGGCCAGCACCGGGTAGGCGGCCAGCAGTTCACCCAGGCCGCGCCGGCTGCCCGCCCCGGCGACGAAGGAGGCGAACCGCTCGCGCGGGCCGGCCCCGGCCAGCCGTCCGGCGCGCCGCGCGCGGTCCAGCTCGCGAACCAGGGTACGGGCGGCCTGCCGAACGAGCTGATACGTCAGCTGCCCTTCGAACGCGTCCCGCCAGACGGCCTGTTCGGCCTCCGGGAGCCCGTCCAGGACGCCGTCCAGACGTGCGGCGGCCGGGGCGACGAGCAGTCGTACGGCGGGGGCGAAGGCGTCGGGGCCGTCACTCTCGGCGGGGCCCGCCTGTGCGTCCCGGCCCGCGGTGCTTTGCTCGGCCTCGCCCGCCGCGTGAAGGGCCTCTTCGGCGTACGTGGCCCAGCGGGGCTTGGCGGTGCGGGCGGCCAGCCGCTCGGCGGGCTCCGCCGTCAGGGCCGCCGCCATGGCGCCGTCCACCCCGAGGTGGGCCAGCCGTGCGGCGAAGCCCTCGGGGTCCCCGGCGGCCCAAAGGGCGGGGCCGGCGGAGGCGGTCGCGGCGGGCGCCGCCGGGAGGTCCGGGGCGGCGAGCCGTTCCGCGAGGGTCAGCGCCGGGGCCCACCAGGCGAGCGGCAGGCCGGCGCTCCGGGGAGTCGGGAGGCTGGCGGTATCGGTCACGAGACGAAGGTCGCAGACCCCGTACACCCCCCACATGGGGAACCGTCCCCCATATTCTCTGCGGGCCCCCACCCCACCTACGCCCAGACTGGGGAACGGGCCGGGGCCGTTGCGCGCCAACTCGGGGAAAACCACAGGTCGGCCGGGGTCCACCCACAGCCGGCCGACGGCAGCCGCAAGCCCCCATGGGGATGCCCGCGGTACCTATGGGGAGCCGATACGCCCCCCACGCCCACCCCTGTGACGCCCCGGCCCCCACCCACACCCCCATGTCCCGCCACCCTTCACCCGCCCGGCGCCCCCACCCGGCCGCCGCTGAGGCCGAGTCGGCACGCCCAGTGGCCCGGAGCAGCCCGTCGCCACCGTGCGCGGGTCCGCCGAGCCGTACGCCCGCGCCCACCCCCGGGGCCCCGACCCCCTGCTCCGGGGCGAAAGGTGGGGAACGACTACCGATGCCCCCACCGCGACCCCACGACAGGCTGCTGCCCAGTACCCCCCACCGCCCGCAGCACTCACGGCAGGGCGGACGACCTTCCAAGGAGCAGCACATGGGAGCACCCGTACCCGTCGGTGTGGTCGCCCTCGACCCGGTGCTGGAGGCCGGCACCCGCAGCACCCTGCTGGCGTGCCCGGAGCTGACCGTGTGCGAGCCCGGTGCCGCACGGGTCGCCGTCCTCACCGTGGACCGGCTCGGACCCGCCGAACTCGACACGGTGCGCACGACGCGCGCCCAGCCCGGCCGCCCGGCCGTGGTTCTCGTGGCCGGCGCCCTCGCCTCCGGCGACGCTCTGCACGCCCTGGCCGCCGGCGCCCGGGGCCTGTTGCTGCGCCGCGAGGCCGACGCCGCGCGCCTGGCCCATGCGGTGCTGGCCGCCGCCCGCGACGACTGCACCCTGCCCCCCGACCTGCTGGAACAGGTGCTGGACCGGCCTGGTGCCGCCCGGCACGGCAGCGGCGGCTGGGCGGGCAGCGCCCTGTCGGAGCGCGAGCGCTCGGTCCTGCGGCTGGTCGCCGACGGGCACGAGACGGCGGAGATAGCCCAGCGCCTCGCCTACTCCCCGCGCACCGTGACCACCGTGGTGCACGACATCACCCAGCGGTTCCGGCTGCGCAACCGCGCCCACGCGGTCGCCTACGCACTCCGGGCGGGCCTCCTGTGACGGCCACGCTGACCACCGCCCCGGCCGCCTCCGTCCGGGTACGTGCCCGCACCGCACACGGCGCCGACCGCGTCCTCGCCCTCGCCGGCCGCGCCGGCCTGAGCTGCGTGCCCGGCCACGGGGAGCCCCGCGCCGTCACCGTGCTCGTCGCCGCCGACGCCGAACGGGCCCTGTGCGGCCCGCGGGAGCCCGGACCCCTGGTGCTCGTGTGCGACACCGTCACCCGTACGGGTCTCAAGACGGCCCTGCGCGCCGGAGCCGTCGTCCTGCGGACCACGGACCTCACCGAGGAGACCCTGGTGGCCGCCGTGCGCCGCGCCGGACAGCCGCACCTGAGCATCCCCTACCCGGTGCTCTCCCACCTGCTGACCGGCGGCCCCCAGCCCGCGGGCCCGGCGCGGGCCGACGGCAAGCCCTCCCTGACCGCTCGTCAGACCTCCGTACTGCGCCTCATGGCCGAGGGCCTCGCCAACGCGGACATCGCCCGGCTGCTGGACTGCTCCGAACACACCGTCAAGAACGTCATCTACGAGGTCATGGCCCGCCTCCAGGCCCGTAACCGGGCCCACGCCGTTGCCCACGCGGTACGGCACGGGCTGATCTGACGCGGTGAGGAGGCCGGCGCGGGGTACGGGGAACCTAGGCCCTGTCCGCCTGTCACCCCGCGCGCCCCTCGGCTCCGTTCCGCTCAGTACGCCGGAGCGGGCAGCCGCCGCGGTTCGATGCGTTCCTCCACCGCCCGTTCGCCCTCCCGCGTGACCACGTACGCGCCCGCGCCGGGCACTTCGGCGACGGCCTCGACCAGCTCGGTGCCCCGGTAGACCAGGCCCACCCCGTCGTCGGTGCAGTGGGCCGTCGGGAAGGTGCCGTCCGCGACGAGCCCGTGGATCAGCGGGCGCCGGCCCGCGTCGGAGTCGTAGTGCACGCCGTTGCCGTACGGCAGCAGGCCGAGCGCGTCGGTGACCGGGCGCAGTTCCGGACCGAAGGAGTCCGTCGCGCCGCCCTGGTACCAGCAGATGGAGCCCGCGCTGACGCCGGCGAGGACCACGCCCGCCTGCCACGCGCGGCGCAGGACGGCGTCCAGGCCGTGCACTCGCCACACGGCGAGCAGATTGGCCACCGAACCGCCCATCACCCACACCACGTCGTGCCCGAGGACCGTGCCCTCGATGTCCTCGACGTTCGGCATGGGGAACAGATGCAGGGGGGTGAGGTCGAAGCCCGCCACCCGGGCCGCCTCGTGCATCCGGGCGGTGACGTGCTCGGCGTCCCCGACCGCCGTACCGACGTACAGGATCCGCGGACGCCTGCCGTGCACGCCGGAGAGGTCGACCGCGTGGTGGACCAGGCCGTCGAAGAGCACCCGGGTGCGTGCGCTCACGCGGTGGCCCCCGGAGGTGGCGAGGATCGTGGGTTCCGCAGCGGTCACGCGCATGATCGTAACGCGGTGGTGCCTGCCCCGGACGTGGGGAAATCGTGAAGGTGCTCCGCTCTCCCAGCCCTTCCCAACAGCCCAGCGGGGGCCGGTCGTTGAGACCGGCCCCCGCTTTTGGCTCTCCTACGACTACGGCGTCCGCATCGCTACGGCGTCCGCAGGGCCACGGCCGCCGCATACCCCGCCGGGACGAGCACGTCCCGCAGGGTCCAGTCCGGTGCCGGGGTGACGGGCAGCGGACCGGTCCCGACGTAGTCCAGCGCGGGATTGCGCACCAGGCCGGTGCCCAGGCCCTTGAGATAGGCCTCCTTGCGGACCCAGGCCCGGGTGAACGCCGCCGGGCGTTCGTGCGCGGGCAACCGCGCCAGCTCGTCGGCCTCGGCCACGTGCAGCGCGGACTGCGCGCCGAGGACCGCCTGCGCGCTGGCCAGGCCCTCCACGTCGACACCGACCGGCGCCGGAGCGAGCGCCACCATCACCAGGTCGCCGCTGTGGGACAGGGAGAAGTGCACGTCCGGCGTGCGCAGCGCCGGCCGGCCGTGCGGACCGCCGCAGCCCGCGCACGGTTCGCGCACCAGCGGCAGCGCCTCGGCCCGGATGCCCAGCAGCACGCTCAGCACGCTGCGCAGCGCCGCGTGCGCGACGACGTAGGCGTCCCGGTCCCGGGCATGCCGGAACGCGCGCGCCCGCGCCCGCTCCTCCGCGTCCAGCAGCTCCTGCGCGTCACGCAGCGCCCGCTCGTCCTGCGCGCCGACCTGCGCCAGGTACAGCTCCAGCGGCCTCTCCAGCGCGCGCCGCCGGGGCACGTACGCCTGACGGTGCAGCCGGGACAGGTCGAGTACGGCCGGACAGAGCCCCGGCGAGTCCGGCGGGGCGTGGGCCGGCAGAGAGAGGAGCGGACCCGCGTGTGGCTCAGACATCTGCCCCGGCCGCCAGGCGGCGGCGCAGGCTGAGCGGGCGCATGTCCGTCCAGATCACGCCGATGTGGTCCAGACACTCCTGCCGGGAGCCGCGCCGGCCCTCCGGGTGCCAGCCCGCGGGCACCTCGCGGTCCGCCCGCCAGATCGAGTACTGCTCCTCCTCGTTGCGCACCACGAGATACACCTCGTCGGTGTCCGGGCCTACGGCCTCGGGGCGGGCCTCCTTGCCGCTCGTGCCGGTCGCGGAGTTGTCGTGCGTCACGGTAAACCTCCCGCAGGTGTCGGGCCGGCCGCAGGTCAGAGGCCGACGAGGCCAGCGTGGACCGGCGTCCCCCGCGAGGGCAGGGACGAACGCGCTGACCCGGTGGCGCGCGTTGCTGCCGGATCTTCCCTGGTGGCGGGCGGCCGTGCCGCGGGACCGTGCTGACCGGTAGCGGGGGCCAGGCGCCCCGGAACACCCGACGGCGGCACCCGCCGCCCGGCCGGGCCACGCCCACCCGCGAACCCCCCTTTTCCGGAAGGAGCCACGCGATGTCGGACGAGCACGCACCGGTCCTGCTGCCGGGCGGAGGATGGCGGCTGTGGGAGCAGTTCGCGCTGCGCGGCCCCGGCTTCCCCGCCGAGGGCGTGCTGCGCCTCGCCCCGCCCGGACTGGCCGAGGCCGCCGACAAGTTCGGCCCGGAGTTCGAACCCGCCGGACCCGAGTGGCAGGCGTTCACCTCGGACCTCTCCGAGGCCGCCGTACACACTGCCCGGCACCTTCAGGAGATCGCCGCCCAGCCCCGCTTCCAGGCCGCCCTGGCCTGGCAGAACCCGGCGATCCTGCGCACCGGCATCGCCCCGTTCCTGCGCTGGACGCCTGGCGCGGACAGCCGCAGCAGCATGCCGCGCCAGCGCGAGGAACTCGTGGCGCACTACTGGCAGCGGTTCTGCGTGAAGAACGACACCATCGGCTTCTTCGGCCCGGTCGGCTGGGGCCGCTGGGACCCGGCGCAGCCGGAAGCCGTGGCCCTCGACGCCGGGCACGGCTTCCTCGCCGCGTCGCAGGTGTACTTCTCGGGCTGGGCGATCGACGCCCTCGCGAAGGTGCTCGCCGAGGACCGGGACCTGATGCGCTGGATCCCGCCGCGCCGCGTGTCCTTCGTACGCTGGGCGGACGAGGCCGTACGGGTTCCTGGACGGCCGGCCCAGCCGATCGGCCCGGCCGAGCTGGCCGTGCTCGGACTGTGCGACGGCACCCGGCACCCGGACGCCATCGCCGAAGCCCTCGGCATCGATCCGGGCGAAGCCGCCCGGATCGTCGGCGAGCTGGTCTCCCGTCGCTGGGTGCACTGGCGCCTGGAGGTGCCCGCCGCCACCCACCCCGACCGTGCCCTGCGCACCATCCTGGAGCGCGTCCCCGACACCGCCGCCCGGGAACGGGCTCTGGCGAAGCTCGCCGTGCTGGAGCGCGGCCGGGACGCCGTACGCGCCGCGGGTACCGACGCCACCGCGCTGACCGCCGCGATCGGCGCCCTGGAGGCCGACTTCGCCGCCCTCACCGACAGCGACGCCCAGCGGGCCAAGGGCGCACGCACCGCTCCCTGCCGGGGGTTGGTGTACTCCGACGCCCGGCGGGCGGCGACCGCCACGGCCGGCTCCGGCCTGCTCGCCCACCTGGAACCGCTGCAACTGTGCCTGACCGCCGCCCGCTGGATGACCAACCGCTTCGCCGACGCCATCCGCACCCGCCTGCGCACCGTCCACGACCGGCTGCGGGCCGGCGGCGAACCGGTGGACCTCGGCTCGCTGTGGCTGCACACCCTGCCCTCCCCGCACCCCGACGCCGGTGACCTGATCGATGCCGCCCAGGCCGAACTGCGCGCCAAGTGGGCCCAGATCCTCCAGCTGCCGCCGGACGCGCGCCGGGTGCGGTTCACGACCGCGGAGCTGGCGGAGCGGGTGCGCCGGGAGTTCGACGAGCCGGGCGACGGCTGGTCGCTGGCCCGGTACATCAGCCCCGACGTCCTGGTGATCGCCGAGGACGACGACGCCCTCGCCCGCGGCGACGTCGAACTCGTCCTCGGCGAGATGCACTGCGCCCTGAACACGATGGGCGCCTCCCTCTTCGTCCACCAGCACCCCGACCGGGACACCCTGATCGCCGAGACCACCCGCGACTTCCCCGGCCCGCGTCTGCTGCCCACGCTGCCGAAGGAACTCCCGCTGAAGTGGTCGACGCGCAGCCGGCCCTCCCTGGACCGGCCCGAGGACCACTTCGTGACCCTCGTCGACCAGACCGGGGACCCGCACCGCCCCCGCACCGTGCTCGCCGCCGACGTCCGAGTCGAGGACAGGAACGGACGGTTGGCGGCCGTGCTGCCCGACGGCACCGTCTACGACCTGCTCGACGTGTACGCCAACACGCTCACCCAGCGCGTCATGGACCGCTTCACGCTGCGCCCCGAGGGCGAGCACACCCCGCGGATCACCCTGGACCGCATGATCGTGGCCCGCGAGACCTGGCAACTCCCGGTCTCCGAAGTGGACTTCGCCGAAGAGAAGGCCGAGGCGGTGCGCTTCGTCCGGGCCCGGCACTGGCAGCGCCGGCACGAGCTGCCCCGGTTCGTGTTCGTCGTCTCACCGGCCGAACCCCGGCCGTTCTACGTCGACTTCGACAGCCCCGTGTACGTCACCATCCTCGCCAAGGCGGCCCGCAGGCTCGCCCGCAAGGACCCCGGAGCCCGGCTGAAGGTCAGCGAGATGCTGCCCACCCCGGAACAGGCCTGGCTCACCGACGACGAGGGCAGGCGCTACACCTCCGAACTCCGTTTCGTCGCCGTCGACCAGACCGTCACCGGCACGGGCACGGGGGAGGCCTGATGCGCACCGTCGCCGACGACATCGCCGCGCACGCCACCCGGCACCCTTCGCGCACCGCGCTCACCACACCCGCCGGGGACGTCACCTACGCCCAACTCGCCGCCCGCACCGAGGCAGTGGCCGGCCTGCTGCGTTCGCACGGCGCCGGGCCGGAGACCGTGTGCGCCGTGGCCGTGGAGCAGGGCAGCGAGGCGGTGGCGGCCATCGCGGCCGTCCTGCGCTGCGGGGCTGCCTTCCTCACCCTGGACATCGGGCAGCCCCGCGAGCGGCTGGCCGCCTTCACCCGCAGCGCGGGCGCCCGCCTGCTGCTCACCACCTCCGCGCTCGCCCCCGCCCTCGCCCTGGACCTGCCCGCCGTCCTGCTGGACCGGCCCGGGACCCAGGAGGGCGCCGCGTACGGCCGTCCGGTCGACCCCCGCGCCCTCGCCTACGTCAGCCACACCTCGGGCAGCACCGGGGAGCCCAGCGCCGTACTGGTCGAACACAGTGCCCTGGACGCCTACTTGAGGGACACGGCCCACGCCTTCCGCCTCGGTCCCGACACCGTGGCCCTGCAGACGGCGCCGCTCGGCTACGACGCCTCGATCCGCGACACCTTCGCCCCGCTGCTCGCGGGAGCCCGGCTGGTGATCGTGGACCGGGCCCGGCTGCTGCGCCCCGAGGAGTTCGTGCGGACCGTGCGCGAGTACGGGGTGACGGCCCTGCTGAGTGTGACCCCCTCCTTCCTGTCCCACCTGGCCGGACAGCCCGGCCTCGACGATCCGCTGGCCGGTGTCACCCTGGTGGCCTCCAGCGGCGAGTCCCTGCGGCCGTTCCTCACCGCCGGCGGGCGCCGCCTCGTACCCGGCAGGCTCGTCAACCAGTACGGGCCCACCGAGTGCACGATGACCACCACGCGGCACAGAGTGCCCGCCGAGCCGGACCCGTCCGCCGACCTCGTGGGCACGCCCCGCGCCGGAGCCGTCGTACGGATCCTGGATGCCGACCTGGCGCCCGTCGCCGACGGCACCGTGGGCGAGGTGTACATCGGCGGAGCCGGGGTGGCCCGCGGCTACGGCGGCCGGCCGGCCCGCACCGCCGAGTGCTTCGTCCCCGACCCCTACGGCCCGCCCGGCGCCCGCCTCTACCGCACCGGGGACCTCGGCTGGCTCGGCAGAGGTGGCCTGCACTACGCGGGCCGCACCGACCGGCAGGTGAAGATACGCGGCTACCGCGTCGACCCCGCCGAGATCGAGGGCGTGCTGCTCGCCCACCCGCAGGTCACCGGAGCCGTGGTCACGCCCCACACCGACGACCGGGGGCGTGTCCACCTCCTCGCGCACGTCACCGGCGACCTGAGCGGCACCACGGACGCGGAGCTGCGCCGCCATCTCGCCCGGTCGCTCCCGCCCCACCTGATGCCCCGCCGCTTCGTCCGCCTCGACACGCTGCCCACCACGCGGGGCGGCAAGGCGGACCGCCGGCTGCTGGCCGGGGCCGGGGCCGGGGTTGGGGCCGGGTCCGGAGTCGGGGGAGCCGACGGCGCCGGGGGAACCGCATGACCGCCACCGACCTCCGCCTCGGCCGCGCCGACCTGAGCGCCGCCGCCCGCCGCATCGCCCCGCACGTCGTACGCACCCCGCTGCTGCCCGGACCGGCGCCGGAGGGCGGACCGCGGCTGCTGCTGAAGGCCGAACACCTCCAGCCCGCTGGTTCGTTCAAGGTGCGCGGCGCTGCCAACGCCGTACTCGCCCTGGGCGCCCACCGGATCGTCACCGGCTCCTCCGGCAACCACGGCCTCGCCCTCGCCCGCCTCGCCCGTACCCTCGGCATCCCGCTGACCGTGGTCTTCGCGGCGGGCGCGGCCCCGGCGAAGGTCGCCGCCATCCGCGCCCTCGGCGCCCGGACCGTGCGGGTAGGCGGCGGAGTGGCCGAACGGGAGGAACGCGCCCGCGCCCTGGCGAGCGAGAGCGGCGCCGTGTTCATCCCCTCCTCCGACCACCCGCTGGTGGTGGCTGGGCAGGGCACCGTCGGCATCGAACTGCTCGCCGACGCCCCTGACACCGAGACGGTCTACGTCCCCACGGGTGGCGGCGGACTCCTCGCCGGCGTCTGCCTCGCTGCCGCCGGCCACCCCGTCCGCGTGGTCGGCGTCGAACCCGCCCTCACCCCGCGCTACGCCCGCTCCCTGGCCGCCGGACGCCCGGTCCGCCTGCCGCCCGGCACCACCGTGGCGGACGGGCTGCGCGGCCAGCGCCCCGGAACCGTCCCCTATCCGATCATCCGCGACCGCGTCGACGACCTGATCGCCGTCGGCGACGCCGAGATCCTGGCCGCCACCGCCCTGCTGCGCCGGTACGGCGTCGACGCCGAACCGAGCGGGGCCGTCGCCCTCGCCGGCGCCCTGCGCGCCGGGCGCAGCGAACGGGCCGTGGCCGTCGTCTCGGGCGGCAACACCCCCGCCCGCCTGCACGCCCTCCGAACCACCGACTCCGCCACCTCCACCATCTCCACCATCTCCACCACCTCCACCGTCTAAGGAGCAGACGTCATGAACCCGAACACCGCCACCGCCACCAGCACCCTCGACCTGCTCGTCGGCATCTTCCGGGACGTGCTGGGCCTGCCCGACCTCACCCCGGAGACCGACTTCTACGAGGCGGGCGGCGACTCGCTCACCGCCTTCCAGATCACCGGCCGGCTCCAGGAGGTCCTCGGCGTGGACGTCCCGGTCTCCCTGGTCTTTGCCTACCCCACGCCCCTGGACCTGGCCGAGGTCGTCGACGCGGACTACGGCGCCGCCTGAACAGCCCTTCCGGCAAGGACCGTCACTCGTCGTCCACCCGTCGTCCCCCGCGCTCGCCAAGGAGAGCTGTGCCATGACCGAAGACCTCGTGCCGTCCCTCGGCCGCTGGCGGCTGTGGGAGCAGTTCGCCCTGCGCGGGCCGGGCTTCCCCGCCGACGGCGTCCTGCGCCTCGCCCCGGTCGGACTCGCCACGGCGGCCGACAAGTTCGCCTCCGGCGACACTCTCGACGGCGCCCGCTGGCGGGAGTTCGCCCCGCTGTTCGCGGGCGTCGCCGTCGAGACCGCCCACACCCTGCAGAACATCGCCCGCATACCGGCCTTCCGCGAGGCGGTCGCCTGGCAGAACCGCCCGGTGCTCGCCTCGGGAATCGCCCCGTTCTTGCGCTGGACGCCGAGCGTTGACAGCCGCAGCAGCATGCCGCGCCAGCGCGAGGAACTGGTCGCCCACTACTGGCAGCGGTTCTGCGTGAAGAACGACACCATCGGCTTCTTCGGCCCGGTCGGCTGGGGCCGCTGGGACCCGGCCGCACAGGGCGTCGCCGTCGACACCGGGTCCAGCCTGATCGCCGACTCGACGGTCTACTGGGCGAGTTGGGGCATCGACGCGCTCGCGAAGACCCTGGACGGCGACCCGGCCCTGCGCGAGTGGATCGCACCCCGGCGGGTGCCCTTCGTCGCGCTGGACGGCGACCGGGTCCGGGTGCCCGGGCGGCGCCCGGTGACCGTGTCCCCGGAGGCCGCCGCGGTCCTCGCCCGCTGCGACGGCATCCGGCCCGCCCGGCAGGTCGCTGCCGAGCTGCCGGACGTCGATGTGCCGGCTGTCCTGGCCGACCTGGTCGCCCGCCGCTGGGTGGTGTGGCGCCTCGAAGTCCCCGCCGGCACCCACCCCGACCGCGCCCTGCGCTCCTGGCTGGACTCCGTCGGCGCACGCGAACCGCGCGAGCGCGGCCTCGCCGCCCTCGACCGGCTGGAGCAGGGGCGCGCCCAGGTGGCTGCCGCCCGGGACGTGGACGAGCTGGTCGCGGCCCTGACCGACCTGGAGCGCGAGTTCACCGACCTGACCGCCACGCCCGCCGTACGGGAGAAGTCCGCGTCCACCGCCCCCTGCCGGGCCCTGGTGTACTCCGACACGCGCCGGGCCGCGACCGCCCGCCTCGGCCCGGCCGTCCTCGACGCACTGCGCCCGCTGCGGCCTCTCATGGACAGCGCCGGCTGGCTCACCTCCCGGCTGGCCGCGACGGTGGCGGCCGAGGCGCGCCGCGTGCACGACCGGCTCGCCGTCGAAGGCCCGGTCGACCTGGCGTCGTTCTGGTTCGGCTGCCTGCCCGTGCTGCACGGCCCCGCCCGCGCGGCGGCCACCGCCCTGCAAGGGGAGTTCGCCGAGCGCTGGCAGCGCGTCCTCGCCGTACCGCCGGGCGCCGGCAGGGTGTCCGTACGGCTCGCGGACATCGAGGACCGGGTCCCCGAGGAGTTCGGAACGAGCGGGGGCGGCTGGACGGCCGCCCGCTATCTGAGTCCGGACCTGATGATCGCCGCCGACGGCGCCGAGGCCGTCGCGCGCGGCGACTTCGCCCTCGTTCTCGGTGAACTCCACATCGCCGCCAACACGTTGGGCGCCTCCCTCTTCACTCACCAGCACCCCGACGTGCGCGAACTGTTCGCCCTCACCGACCGCGACCACCCCGGCCCGCGCCTGCTGCCCCTGATCCCCAAGGAGCACCGCGCCCGCCTGTCCGCCCGCGTCCGCCACACCCTTGTACGCCCCGAGGACCACCAGGTCGCGCTGGCCGACTTCACGGCCGACCCCGCCCGGCCGCGCACGGTGCGCAGCGCCGACGCGCGGGTCGAGGAGCGCGACGGAGACCTCGTCGTCGTGCTCCCGGACGGCTCGGTGTTCCCTGCGATCGACGTCTTCTCCCACGTCCTGACCACCCTGGCCATGGACCTGTGCCGCTTCCTCCCGGAGGCGGACCACTCGCCACGGGTGACCGTGGACCGGATGGTCGTCGCCCGGGAGACCTGGCGGGTGCCCGCGGCGGGCGCGGAGTTCGCCGAGGAGAAGGACGAGGCCCGCCGGTTCGTCCGCGCCCGTCACTGGCGCGCCGAACTCGGCCTGCCCCGATTCGTGTTCGTCGTCTCCCCGACCGAATCACGGCCGTTCTACGTCGACTTCGACAGCCCCGTGTACGTCACCATCCTCGCCAAGGCGCTGCGCCGGCTGGCCCGCAAGGACCCCGAGGGCACGGTGACGATCACCGAGATGCTGCCGACGCCGGAGCAGACCTGGCTGACTGACGGCGAAGGCAGGCGCTACACCTCGGAGTTGAGGTTCGTGGCCTTCGACACCGAGCCGGCCCCCTGAGGTGAGGGGCGCGGGGCGGGCGGGCTACGCCGGGCCGGGGAAGGCGGGCAGCTGCTTGAAGCGGTCGTCCAGCGTGACCGTGGGTGTGATGCGGTTCAGCGCGGCCCGGACCAGGGTGAGCGGGTGGTCGGGGAAGTGGGCGTCCCACTGCCCGTCGTCGCCCGCGTGATACGGCAGCCCGCCGAACTGCCCGCCGACGCCGTAGGGGTGGGGACGGAAGTACGCTTCCGGACCCACCTGGGCCAGCACCATGGCCTCCCGCATGCCGGTCGTCGCACCCTCCGCCGCCTGCACCTTCACGACCGTGCTGCACCGGTCCCTGGGCATCGTCCACGAGCCCAGGAACACCTGCCCGGGCCCGCCCGGCCGCGGCACCTTCACCAGCTGACGGACCGCCGGCACCCCGTCCACGGTGCCGGGCACCGCCTCGATGAGACCGCCTCCGGCCCCGCCGACCCCCGCAGCCAGCCCTGCCTGCAGCCGGTCCACCTCGTGCAGCGGGGCGGGCAGATCGGGCACGAGCGGAAAGAAGTGCACCGAGAGCACGAGTCCCGCCGCGTCGGTCCACACGCCGGGCTCACGTGCGGTGAAGCCGGTCAGATCCATGCCGGTGATCGGAGTCATGGGGATCATCCTGCCGGGTCCGGCCGGCCGGGCCCCGACCGGGTCCCGTACGGCGCACAGACCGGTCCGCCTCAACTCCCGCCCGGGCGCGGCATGTAGTGGCCCAGGAACATGTCGACCCCGCTCGCGATCAGCCGGTCGGTGAGGTCGTCGTCGATCGTCGTGCCGTAGGCGCTGAAGACGAGATGCGGATAGAGCAGCAGCGCGTACAGCTGGAGGATCGCCACCTCCAGGTCGGGGATGTCGAGCCGGCCCGCGTCCACCAGGTGCTGCAGCGCGCCGGCCACGACGGGGTGGTGGCGTGCCGGTCCGGCGCCCTGCCAGACGGCGCCGAGTTCGGGGAAGCGGTGCAGTTCGCGGGCGACGACGTTGCGCAGGTTGAGGACATCGGGGTTGCTGCGGATGCCGTGCACCCAGGCGCGGGCCGTCGCGGTGAACGCCTCGCGCAGGTCGCCCGCGTTGGTGAGGTGCTCGATCGCCTGGGCCAGGCTGGCGCCCAGCGGGGCGTCGAGCGAGTCCTTGACGGCCCCGATGAACAGGGCTTCCTTGCTCCCGAAGTGGTTGTAGACGGTCACCTTGGACACGCCCGCGGCAGTCGCGATGGCGTCCACGCTCACGTCGAATCCGTCGCGCAGGAACAGCTCGCGGGCGGCCTTGACGATGGCCTGCCGCTTGGCCTCGGCACGCGGGCCGGTGGGGGGCTGCTTGGCGGGCGGCACGGCTTTCGTGGAGGTCATGAGCGCAGTCTACCCGGGTACCTGAACTGAACGGTTGAGTTCAACTGAACTGAGCCGTACAGTTCAGTTCAGTAACCGTCAGGGACCGCCAGGGATCGCCCCGGCCGCACGGAGGAACCGTCATGAGCCATGCCCACCACACCATCCACGCGGAGCACACGTCCGCGCCGCCCCTACCGCGCCGCCGGCCGATGCTGGCGGTGCTCTGCCTGGCCCAGTTCATGCTCGTCCTGGACGTCACGGTCGTGAACGTCGCCCTGCCGGACATGGCGGCCGACCTCCACCTCGGCCGCGAGGCGCTCACCTGGGTCGTCACCGCCTACACCCTGTGCTTCGGCGGGCTGATGCTGCTCGGTGGCCGCCTTGCCGACGCGCTGGGCGCCCACCGCACGGTGCTCGCCGGTCTCGCGGTGTTCACCGCAGCCTCGCTGGGCACCGGGCTCTCGACCGGTGCGCCGATGCTGCTGACCGGGCGGGTCTTCCAGGGGATCGGCGCCGCACTGCTGTCCCCGTCCGCGCTGTCGATCGTCACCACCAGCTTCCATGGCGCCGAGCGCAACAAGGCCCTCGGCGTGTGGGCCGCGCTCGGCGGCACCGGCTCGGCAGCGGGCGTCCTGCTCGGCGGCGCACTGACCGACGGGCCCGGCTGGGAGTGGGTGTTCTACCTCAACGTCCCGGTCGGCGTCCTCGCGCTCATCGTCCTGCCCGGCCTGCTCCCGCGCCACGCCCCGCGGCCCGCGCGGCTCGACCTGCCCGGCGCGGTCCTGGTCACCGCGGGAACCGGCGCGCTGATCTACGGCCTGGTACGCGCGGGCGACGCCGGCTGGGGGAGCACGACCGCCGTCCTGCCCCTGCTCGCCGGCCTGGTCCTGTACGGCGCGTTCGCCGCCGTCGAACGCGCCAGCCGGGCCCCGCTGATGGACCTGCGGATGCTCACCCGGCGCCCGGTGGTGGCCGGTGCCTTTCTGATGCTGGTCGCCACCGCGCTGCTGATCGGTTTCTTCTTCCTCGGCTCGGTCTACCTCCAGCAGCTGCGCGGCTTCAGTCCGCTCAGGACCGGTCTGCTCTTCCTGCCGGTCGCCGTGGGCACGGGTCTCGGCGCTCACCTCGGCTCCCGGCTCGTCGGCCGGATCGGCAGCCGTGTCACGGCGGTTGCCGGCCTGGCGGTCGGGGCGGCCGGCACGGTGCCGCTCGCCCGGCTGTCGGGCGACGGCAGCGTGTACGCCAGTCTGCTGCCCGGCCTGGTCCTCGCCTCCCTCGGCGTCGGCGCGGTCTTCGTCACCGCCACGACCACCGCGCTCGCCCTGGTCGCCCCGGAGGAGGCCGGACTCGCCTCCGGTGTCGTCAACACCTTCCACGAGGTGGGCGGTTCGGTCGGCGTCGCCGTACTGTCCACGGTCGCCGCATCCGGGATCGAGCACGGGGCGGTCGGCGGATTCAGGGACGCGTTCACCGCGAGTGCGGCCGTCGCCGCGGTGAGCGCCCTGGCCTGCCTGGTCCTCGTACCGCACAGCAGGCCGCAGACGACCGGGGCTCCGCACGTGCACTGACGCCAGGCCGGACGGTCGTCCTCGGCCTGCTCGCCGAGGACGACTGCGACCGCACCCGCCCCGCCCTGCTGTCGCTGCCGCCTGCTGCTCAGGTACGGTCCGGCGGAAGATGAGTACGACAACTCAGGCGCCCTGCCACGGAGTTCTTGGAGGCTGAGGGCATGACTTCGCCCTCACCGTTCCCCCAGGCCCAGCAGCCCTACCCGTACCCGGGCCAAGCATCGCAGCCGCAGCCCGCGCCCCCTCGGTGGCGGCGTCGGCTGCTGATCGGACTGGTGGCGCTGGTCGTGGTCGCCGTCTGTGCCGTGGCCGCCAACTGGTGGATGCAGGACGGTAGTTCCGGTCCGCTCGCGGGCAGACCCCGGGTCACCGACACGCGGGCCGGGCTCTCGTACGCCGTCCCGGAGGGCTGGAAGCACGACGCCGCCAAGGACAAGCACCTGGTCGACGGGTTCTCGTCCCAGATGAGCCGGACGTCAGGCGCGGGCTCCTCCGACGGTGCCACCGTGCTGGCCGGCCGCGCCGGACAGACCGTCGCCCGCGCCGACCTGCGCCGGGCGACGGAGGAGGCGGCCCGCTCCAACGCCGAGTTCTTCTTCCCGGACCGGCCTGCCACCCTCGCGACGTCCCAGGCGACCGAGGTGGACGGCCAGCCCGCGCACACGGTCGTCCTCCGGATCAGCACCGACGACGGAGGTACTGCAGTCCTGCGGATGACCGTGGTGACGATCCGCGGAGAGCGCACCTCGTTCCTCCTCGGGATCACCATGGGCACGCCCGACCCGTCGGTCACGGCGGACATCCAGGCAGTCGTGGCCGACGCCAGGGTCGGGTGACATACCGCCAGGGTTTACACCGGCGTTCACTGCGCCCCAAGGATGACCGTGGTGTCCGCCGCCTGCCCGATGTGTCCCGAAGCGGGCCCGGCCTAGATTGCGGCGCGCAAGGCACAGCGCATCGGCAGAGAGGAACTGTCCCGCATGTTCCGCACGAAAAGCCGCACGAAAAGCTGCACGTCAGGCCACGCACAAGGTCGTATGAAGCGAGGAAGACGCGGTCGCATACGCGCCAAGGCCGTGACCTTCGCGACCGTGTTCGCCACGGCCGCGGGCGCGCTCGCCCTCACGCCCCAGCCGGCCTCCGCGGCCCCCAACTACACCGGCGACCCGGTCCTGTACTGGAACAACGTCCTGATCGGTGCAATCAGAACGGCCGGGGGCGCCCCGGGTCCGATCTCGCGGGCCGCCGCCGAGATGAACGCGGCGATCTACGACGCCGAAAGCTCCTACCAGCTCCGCTGGCACACCATGACCTCCGACCCCTACCTCGAGGCGGTCAACGACGCCGCGTGGCTGGAGGGTCCTGGCGAGGAGGAGCGGGTGATCGGCCGCACCGCCTACAACATCCTGCTCAAGCTGTTTCCCGACCAGACGACGTATCTGGACAACAAGTTCAAGGAACGGTTCGGCACCAGCCCCACGGACTTCGACATTCTCGACGCCACCGTGCTCAACACGGTCGTCACCAACATGTGGAACTTCCGCAACGCCGACGGCTCGGACAGCCAGGCCGTCTACACCCCGGACGGCAAGCCCGGCGCCTGGCTGCCCACCAGCTACCCCGACCTGCCGGACCCGGGCTGCAGCCAGGCGAGCCAGGCCGCCATCCCGGAGTGGGGCAAGGTCAAGCCGTGGGCACTGACCTCCGGCTCCCAGTTCCGGCCGTCGACTCCGGGGCAGTACGCCTCGTACGAGAGCCTGCTCGCCAGCCCGGCCTACACCGCGCAGGTGGAGCAGGTGCGGACCCTCGGCGCCGCCGGCTCCACGGCTCGTACGACCGACCAGACCGCGGCGGCCTGGTTCTGGGCCAATGACCCGAACGGCACCTACAAGCCGCCGGGCCAACTGCTGGACATCACGGCCAGGGTGTCGCGGGACCGAGGGCTGACGACCTATCAGAGCTCTCGGCTCTTCGCGCTGGTCTCGATCGCCATGGCGGACGCGGCCATCGCCGAGTGGGACGTCAAGTACCAGACGCCGATCGACCTTTGGCGTCCTGTCTCGGCGATCCGCGAGGGCCTGAAGGACACCACGTGGAAGCCGCTGTCGGGCACGACGCCGTGTTTCCCGGCGTGGGCATCCGGCCACGCCGCCTTCGCTGCCGCATGGGCGGGGATCATGCGGCAGTACTTCAAGAGCGACGACATCACCTTCACGGCCTCGACCGATGACCCCAAGTCCCCGGTCAAGACGCGCACGTTCACCAGCTTCAGCCAGGCCGCACGTGAGGACGCGGACAGCCGGGTCTGGCTTGGTGTCCACTACCCGTGGGACGCGAGCGACGGAATGACACTCGGTGACAACATCGCCACCTGGGTCTTTACGCACAAGATGAAGACCGTCGGGTCGTAAGTCATCCGCGGGGCCCGGCATGCAGGCGCCCGCCTCTGCAACGGAGAGGCGGGCGCTCGCGGGCGGGGGAAGCGGCTCCGTCAGCCCCACGGCCGTTGCGTGGGCCTGAGCGACAGCGAGGGCGACGACCACGCGGACGACGTCCCGCTCGCCACCCCGCGCTGACGCCTCACGGCGACACCCCGTGCTGACACCTCATGACGGCACCGTGCGCAGCGCGCGCAGCACCGCCCAGAGCACGGAGATGAGCGGCACGGCCACCACGGCACCGATCACGCCGGCCACGATGCTGCCCGCGATGACCGACACGGCCACGACGAGCGGGTGCAGCCGGACCGCCCAGCTCATCACAAGCGGGTGCAGCACATGCCCTTCGAGCTGGCCGATCACGACGATGAGGATCAGTACGGCCCCCGCCGTGAGCGGTCCGCGTCCGGCCAGGGCGACGACCGTGGCCACCCCGAGCGCCACCGGTGAGCCCACCAGCGGCACGAACGTCGCGAAGAACTCCAGCAGCGTCAGCGGCAGCGCGAGCGGTACCCGCAGGACCAGCAGGGCGATACCGACGAGGACGGCGTTGGTGGCGGCCACGATGATGATGCCGCGCGTGTACCCGGCGAAGGTCCGCCACGCCGCCCGCCCCGCCCGGTCCCAGGCCGGGCGGGCACGGCTGGGCAGCAACTCGTCGCGCGCCCATGCCCACAGGCGCTCGCCGGAATGGATGAAGAAGACGGAGGCGAAGAGCGCGAGTGCACTGCCCGTGACCACCTCCACCACCCGGCCGAGCCCGGTCACGGCACTGCTGAGCAGGCTGGACCGGTGCGCGGTGAGATAGTCCGTCACCTGGCGTTGCAGGTCGGCGAGCTTGCCGGGACTGAGCCGGAACGGCGGACCCTGCAGCCACCCCTCGATCCGGTGGATGCCGTGGCGGAACTCGCCGACCAGCGTGGCCGACTCGTTCGCCACCGCGTTGCCCACCAGGGCCAGCACCGCGAGCAGGACCAGGATGCTGCCCACCAGCGCGACGGCGACGCTCAGGGGCCGCGGTAGCGCCCGGTCGATCAGATCCGTCAGGGGGCGCAGGACGGAGGTGACGACCAGTGCGAGGAACAGGGCCACGGCGATGAGCTGGAAGCGGCCGAGGACGCTGAAGACGCCGTAGACGACGATGCCGACGAGGATCAGCCGCCAGGAGTAGGCCGCCGCGACCCGCAGCCAACCCATCCCGCGCTCGGTCAGCGACTCCCTCAGCTCGGCGCGGCCGGACGGCGGCAGCCGGACCGAGTGGGCCGGCCGGCTGCCCAGCACCGCGCGGCCCGACCGGCGCCCCTCGCCCACCACTCCTCCGACTCCTCTCCGTGGCCGCCTCTGACGGTCGGTCACATCGAGAGAACCGTAAAGGCAAGCCGGGGGAGTGGCCCGTACAACGCGCCCGACCCTCTCAGGGAGCCGTCACTGTCTGGTACTGCCCCAGGAAGACGGGCACCCCCTTCCGCACCTGCCACAGGAACAGCCCGGGGCGCATCTCCACATCTCCGGGGCCCTTGCGGAAGGCGAAGGTCCGGGTGACGCCCCGGTACGAAAGTGCGCGCACCCGGTGCATCAGGGCGCCCGGATCCACGGTGCCCGTGCCCACTGCGGCGAGGGCAGCGGCGACCAGGCCCGAGGCGTCGTAGCCCTCCGCGGCACCGACCGGGACGCCACGGACGCCGTACCGCCGCTCGTAGGACCGTACGAACCCGGTGGCCGACTTCATGCGTGCCGGGTCCACGTAGGTCGCCGAGAACACCCAGCCCTCGGCCGCCGCGCCCGCGTGGTCGAGGAACGCCTGGCCGAGCACCGGCTGCGTCGCCGCGGCCGTACCGGTGAAGCGGGCCGCCCGCAGGGCCCGGGCGCACGCCGCGGCCCTCTCGGGTGAGCGACCGCAGTAGACGACGGCCTGCGCCCGAGCGGCGAGGGCGGCGGCCACGGCCGGACCGAAGTCGTCGCTGCCGGCGGGAACCGTGTGCGTGACGACCGTGCCCTTCGACGGCGGGGCGGCCTTGATGAACTTCGCGATCAGCCAGCTGAAGCCGGGCGCTGCCCCGTCCTCGATCAGGGCCGTGCGCAGGGCGGGGCGGACGCTGGTCAAGTAGTGGATGAGCGGAGCGTCGAGCGCCGAGTCGCTGGGCCGGAGCTGGAACACGGCCGGCGCGGTGGTCGACACCGTGACGTACAGCTCGTCCGCGCCCGCCCACGCCGTGATCATCGGCAGTGGCACCCGGTTGTAGATGTCCCGGGCCGCGAGCGCGGTGGCGTCGGACGTCGGACCGATGACCGCGCACACCCGGCCCTCCGCGACGAGCCGCCGGGCCACCTCCCGCGCCCGGCCGGCGTCGCCCCGGTCGTCGTGGACCTGGACGGCGAGGCCGAAGGTCCGGTCCGCGCGGGCGTTGTGCTCGGCCACGGCCAGCCGGACGCCCCGCTCGACCGCCGTGCCCAGCGCCTTTCCGGGGCCGGTCAGGTCGGCATGTACGGCGATGGTGCGCAAGGGCGGCGCGCCGTGCCGAGCGGGGGACGCGGAACGTCTCGTGGCGAGCCACACGGCGCCGGCCCCGCCCGCCGCCAGCACCCCGGCCGTCGACGTGCCCAGCAGCAGGAACCGGCGGCGGCTGGGCGCGGCCGGCGGGTCCTCCGGGACCTGGGCGCGCAGCGGCTCGGGCAGCTCCAGAACCTCCGCCGAGCGTTCGGCGACGATCGCGGGCAGGCCGTCCGGGAGCCAGTCGTCGGCGCCGAAGTCGCCGAGCGCGGCACGCAGTTCGGGCAGGGTGGGACGGCCGGCCGGATCCTTCGCGAGGCAGTGGGCGAGCACCTCCCGCAGGGACTCGTCCGGTACGTCGGCGAGGTCCGGCTCCTCGTGGAGGGTACGGAAGAGCACCGCGGCCGGCACACCCCTGCCGAACGGGGGCTTCCCGGTCGCCGCGTAGGCCAGCAGACAGCCCAGGGAGAACACGTCGCTCGGCGGGCCCGCTTCACCGTCGCGGGCGTGCGCCTGCTCGGGTGACAGATAGCCGGGCGTGCCGATCACCACGTCCGTCTCGGTCAGCGCGGTCGCGCCGCCGGCCCGCGCGATACCGAAGTCGATCAGACGCGGGCCGTCGAGCGCGAGCAGCACGTTGCCCGGTTTGATGTCACGGTGCACCAGCCCGGCCGCGTGCACGGCAGCGAGCGCCTCGGCCAGCCGGGCCCCCAGCGCGCGCACGGTCGGCGCGGGCAGGGGGCCGTGCCCGGAGACCACCTCGGCGAGCGACGGGCCCGGGACGAACGCGGTCGCGAGCCACGGGGCGACGGCCTCCGGGTCGGCCGCCAGCACCGGCGCGGTCCAGCGGCCGTCCACCCGGGCACCCGCCCGCGCCTCCCGCCGGAACCGGGCCCGGAACCCGGGATCGGCGGCGTGTTCGGCCCGGATGACCTTGACGGCGGCCAGCGCACCACCCTCCGAGCGCGCCAGGTACACCACGCCCATGCCGCCGGATCCGACCCGCGCCAGCAGCCGGTAGCCGCCAACGGCCTCGGGATCGCCCGGTGTCAGTGGACGCACCGTCACATCCCCTTCAGGGCCGGAGCCTTGTCCGGGGCCGGACCCAGATAGCGGAAGGCGCCCCCATGCACCTGGTGCACAAAGCTGGCGGGCGTACTGAGCTGCCGATACTGCGGATCGTAGGCGAAGTCACGGGTGATGCCGTGGTACTTGGCCTTGATCAGCGGCCCGATCAGCGCCTTGCGCGCAGGCCGCCGCCCCCCGGTCGCGGTGAGCTGCCGGATCAGCAGGTTCGCCGCGTCGTAGCCCTCGGCCGCCCAGAAGCCCGGCGCATGCCCGTACCGGGCGCGGTACGCCTGCGCGAACGAGCGGACCTGGGGCGCGGCGGGACCGATCGCGCTCGCCACGACCGTCCAGCCCGCCGCGCTGGGCTCGGCCGCGAAGCGGGCGTCGAGGGCGGGCTCGGCCGCGTACTTGGGCCCCTCGAAGTCGGCCATCCCCTGGGCGGCCCGGATCGCGCCCTCCAGGGGACCGGCGTACACGAAGGCCTTGATGCCCGCCGACCGCATGTCGTCGAGCGCGGGCGCCAGGTCGGTCGTACCGGCGGGGATCACCCGGGGACGGGTCGCGTCGCCGTGCTTCCGGACGATCAGGTCGCCGTACTTGCGGACGATCAGGTTGACCATCTGGATGCTCATCCACGAGACATCGCCGCCGCTGCGGTCCAGCAGCAGACCGACGGGCACCGCCGCACTCGTGGCCGCCCAGTGGAACGCCAGCTTCATCGCGACCGCGTTGTGCAGGGGGCGCCCGTGTACGAAGGACCGGACGTTCTGGAACAGGTTCTGTCCGGCGGACATGCTCAGCACGGGCAGCAGGGCCGCGTCGTAGACCGGCAGCGCGGCCTGCGTGGTGACATCCGTGCTGGATCCGACGACGGCCAACACATCGGCGTCGTCGGTGAGTTGCTGTGCCGCTGTCGCCGCGCGTGCGGCGCTGCCGCCGTCGTCGGCCGTGCGCAGCTCCAGCGTGAACGGCCTGTCGCGGCGCGCGTTGAACTGCTCCACGGCGAGCCGCGCGCCCTGCTCCTGGGCCTGCCCGGCCGCCTTACCGGGACCGCTGAGGTCGGCCTGCACCCCGATCGCCCAGCCTGGCGCGGACCTCTTCCTCGCGCCACCGCCGCGCAGGGCGGCCCAGGCCGCGACCCCGCCTCCTGCGGCCAGTACGGCGGCCCCCGTGGACGCGGCGGCGAGGAAGCCCCGGCGGGAGGCGACGGGCGCCGCCGGTGGCGCGGCGAGGGTGGCCTCGATCTCGGGCAGGGCCAGCATCGCCGCCGACTGCTCCGCGATCATGCGGACGACATCGGCGGGCAGCCAGTCCGCGGTGCCGGACGGCACGTCCTCCACCAGCGCGGCGTCCAGTTCGGCCGGCGAGGGCCGCTCGCCGGGCTCCTTGGCGAGGCAGCGCAGCAGTACGGCCGCCAACTCCGGCTGCACGCCTTCGAGATCGGGATCGTCGTGCACGGTCCGGTACAGCAGGGCGTCGGTCGCCCCGCTGCCGAACGGAGGCCGCCCGGTCACCGCGTACGCCAGCACGCAGCCCAGCGAGAACACGTCGCTCGCCGGGGAGAGCGGCTCGGCGGCGGCCTGCTCGGGGGAGAGGAAACCGGGGGTGCCGATCACCAGCCCGGCCGTGGTGAGGGCGGTGTCGTGCGCGGAGCGGGCGATGCCGAAGTCGATCAGCCGCGGTCCGTCGGCGGCGAGCAGGATGTTGCCGGGCTTCACGTCCCGGTGGACGAGCCCGGCCGCGTGCACCGCGCCCAGTGCCCGTGCCAGCAGCTTGCCGAGCACCCGCACGGCGCGCGGCGGCAGCGGCCCGAACCGGGCGACGGCCTCGGCAAGCGCCGGGCCGGGCTCGAACGCGGTGGCCAGCCAAGGCTGTTCGGCCTCCGGGTCCGCGCCCGTCACCTTCACCACCCACGGGCTGTCCACGCGCTCCGCCGCCCGCACCTCACGGCGGAACCGGGCCCGGAACTCCTCCTCGTGCGCGTACTCGGCCTGGATCACCTTGACGGCGGCCAGCGCCCCCGACTCCGTACGCCCGAGATAGACGACACCCATCCCGCCCTCGCCGAGCCGGGCGAGCAGCCGGTGGCCACCGACGAACGACGGGTCGGAGGGACGCAGCGAACGGTCGGTCACTTCGAGGCTCCCAGCTCCGTACGTACCTTCGTCTCCATCGCGGCCACGGACCGTTCCTGCACGGTCAGCAGATCGGCCTGCGCGAAGCCCTTGCCGCCCTCGACGGCGACGGCGATCGTCACCGGGCCGAGCCGCACCTGGTACCACAGGTAGGCCGTCGCGCTCTTGCCGAGCGCCGGGTCGAGGTAACTGCCCATCTCCATCAGGACGTCGTCGGCGGACGTGTTGCCGTTGGTGCCGTACCCGGAGCCGACGGAGTTCAGCCCGGAGATCCGCTGGGTCGCCCGCAGTTGCTGGTCGGGACAGCGCAGCGCCTCCTCCAGGGTCTCGGCGATCTCCCAGTCGGCCTGCGCGGTGGTGCGATGCACGGTGATCGTCGCCGCGGTGCGCACCTCGCCCTTGCCGCCGCCGGCCGGGAGCCTGCTGTAGCGGGTGAGGCTGGCCAGCACGTCGCCGGGCAGGCGCTGCTGTTGCCACACACAGTTGCCGCCGAGCACCGGCCAGGTGCTGGGGTCGCTCTCGTAGGGGCTGCGCCGCGCGTAGCCGGGCCCGTAGCTGTCCGGACCCGCGGTCACGGCACGCACCAGGTCCAGGGCCGCGGCCGGGGTCCGGGGCAGGCGCGCGGGGTCCGCCCGGAAGCGCGGATCGGCCGCGGCGGCGCCATCTTCGTCCGCCCGCGCACTCGCCGACGCAGCGGCCGACGCGCTCGCTCCGCCGCTCCGGCCGGTCTTGTGGTCCCCGCTCGCCTTGTCACCCCCGCTCGAACATCCGGCGAGCACCATCCCGCAGACGGCCAGCACCGCGCACCGGCGCGCGCCGCGCCTGTGCGTCCCTGCGTGTCCCACGCTTCTCCGTTCCGCCCCGCCTGCCTCGCGCGCACCGGCCACGGTCCGTCCGCGAGGGGCGGGCACTTCCTCAACTCGTCGGTCAATCTCGCAGATCATTCGGGGCCCGCACGTCCGTGGTACCACGTAACTCCCTACGTATCCGCAGTAGTTCGGAACCTCTCCGGTCGCTCCGTCGGGCGCAGCCCCTGATACGGCGAGTGCGGGCCGTCCGTGTCGTCCAGGGTCCGGAGTTGATCGGCCGACAGCGGGTCCAGCTCCTCCAGCAGTAGGGACGTGAGGCCCGACGCGGGCGGCGGCTGTGCCTGCCCGGCCGCAGCACCGTGCCGGCCTCCACGCCCCGGGTCAGTGAGGCGGCGAGCGGCGGCGGGCTCAGCCGGGCCCGGCGGGCCACCAGCAGCCCGGGGCCGCTGATCCGGGACAGCAGCGCGGCCGTCGCCCGGTGCAGCCGGGACCGGTCCGCCTCGCCGCGCGCACAGCCGTACAGCACCGGAGCGACGTAAAACCGAGCTGCCGGGCCCTGCGGCAGACCTCGCTGAGCAGCCGGCTCTTGCCGGTGCCCGCCTCCCCGGTGATGTCCACCACCGAGGTCCCGGGCTCACCGCCCGAGGCGAGCACCGCCTCCAGCCGCGCGAGTGCCCTGGCCCGGCCGACCAACGGCGTCACACGAGCCCCCGCCGCCTCCCTGTTGTGCCCAGCCCCCACGCGATCCCCTCCGACCCCGGCGGTACCCACCTGCGCGACTGATCATTATCGGCGGTCGGGGCATGGCGCGGGCGCGCAGGGAAACTTGTCAGCCACCGGCGCTCTCGGTGGCACGTCCCACCGGCATCAGTTCGCGGATGTCCGCGGGCAGCGCGTCCGCCATCCGCTCGGTCAGTTCCGGCGCGAGTGCGGCGTCGAGCACCTCCAGGACGACGGCGGCCTCGCGCAGCGCCGTGTCCTCGTCCGTACCGGTCCGGTCCGCGATGCGCCCGGCGAACACGATCAGCCCGAAATGCTCGCCCGACGTGCCGGAGTCGGCATCGGCGGACGCGTCCACCACCTGCCGCATGGCCTCCGCCATGTCCGGCGGCAGCTGGGCGGCCACATGCCGCACGAGCCCGGACGGCAGCCGCTCCGCCAGCGTGCTCACTACAGCGTGCGCGACCCGCTCGGCCGCCGCCCGGTCGGGCAGCTGGGCGAGGGCCTGCACTTGGATCATCATCTCGTCGTGGTGCATGAGGCCGGCCCCTTCCTCCCGATGTCCGCACGGCCCCGGACGAGTACCCCTGTGTGCGCCTGCCGACCGTCGGCTATCCGGGGCCGGAGCTGGTCACGTCGGCCACGTGCGTCGTCTGCTGGGCCGACCAGGCCGGGACGGCGCCGTCGTGGACGACGGTGAAGGTGAGGCTCCGCCTGCCGGGGAGCCGCCCAGCGCCAGGTGCAGCCGGTAGCCGTCGGCGAGTACCCGATCTCGGCGGGAAGGGTGATGCTCGCGCCGGGCCGCAGAGTGGTGACGCTGAGTCGGGGAGTGGCTGCGGGCCGTGATGGGTCGCCGGTGCCGGCTGGGGCGGCGGCACGGGGATGCGCTTGCTTGCAAAGGCATCCAGCGGCCTTCATGAACCGACCTGTGTACTGGCCGTGGCGGTGACGCGGTGACGCGGTTACCGGATTCAACTACCGGTGGCTCAGGGGAAGTTACACTTCAGCGTCCCGTTGCTCCCCCTCTGTCGGGTCCGTACAGAAACCCCATAAACTGCGGATCCGCAGACATGCGGGCATTGTTGATGGGGGGAGCCATCATGTCCGAAGGTCCGTACGGCCCGAGCCAGGGGGGCTACGGGTTCGCCGTGCCGCCGGTGCCACCGATACCGCCGGGCCCGCCGCCCGCGGCCCCGGACGGCTGGCGGGCGGCAGCGGTGGCGCTGCTCAACCTGAGCGGTCTCGGCCTCGGCTACGCACTGGTCCGGCGCCGGCTCGCGATGGCCGCCTGCTGGGCGGCGACCGCCGCCCTGCTGTTCGTGGCCCTGCCCGCGGACGCCGACGGCGTCCCAGGAGCAGCGCTGACCGCCTACGCCGTCCTCCTGCTGGCGGCAGCCGTCCACGGAGCGTTAGTCGGCCGGCGCACCAGGCTTGTCTGGCCGGCGCGCGCACCCCTGGCGCTCGTGCTGGGCGTGCTGCTGCTCGCCGTACCGGCCGGCGGGAGCCTGTGGTACGAAGACGCCCACGACGAGGCCGTCGAGCAGCAGCTCCTCGACCGTCTGGACCAGGCCGACCACCTGGTCGCGGCGGGCGACGGAAAGACCTTCGCCGCAGCCGAAACGGGCTACCGGGCGGCCCTGAGGACCTACCGGGACCTCGCGCTCCACCACTCCGGCTCGCTCGCGGCCCGCCAGGTCCCCGACCGGCTGCGCGGCTACTACACCACGGTCGGCGCGGCCTACAGCCACAAGAACTACTGCGGTGCCATCGACGCGTTGAAGTACCTGCGCACCGTGCCCGACACCATGCCGAAGGACCAGCTCGGCTCGCTCGCCCGCTGGCCCGACGACCGGCTGGCCACGTCGCTGTACGAGTGCGGAGCGAGCGGGCTGTCCACCGGCGAGGCGGACTGGGACACCCACTTCGGCGACCTGCTCCAGACGTTCCCCCGCTCCGCGCCGGCGGCCAAGGTCGTACCCGCCGTCAACTCGGCGGTGAAGACGGCGGAGAAGGCCGTCCGCGGCGACGAACCCTGCTCGGCCGTGGAGCGGTTGCGCACTCTGAACACGAAGATCGGCGAGCTGTCGACGTCGTCGGGCGACACGGACGGCGGACTGGCGAAGGCCGCGGACCGTGCCGACAGGAGCGGCAGTGTGGGGCAGTACTCCTGCGGAGTCGACCAGTACAAGGACGGCGATTTCGAAGCAGCCCAGAAGACCATGGAGCAGTTCGTCGCCGACAACAAGCACCACGGGAACGTGCCCCGCGCGAAGAAGTTCGCCATCGCCGCCGAGGTTGCCCAGACGCTCCCGGCCGCCGGGAAGAAGCTGCCCACCACCGCCTCCGGCGGCAGCATCTCGGTCACGGTGAAGAACGACAGCCCTGACGAGGTCACCGTCCTCTACACCGGCCCCGTCACCGGCAGCTTCACCCTCAAGGGGTGCGGCGGCTGCAGGTCGTACAGCCTCGGCGACACGCTCAGGTACGGCTTCAAGCCCTGCGACGACAGTGGCAGGCACTACCCGCAGCGCACGCTCAGCCTCCCCGTCGGCACCACGTACTTCGTGCACAAGCCGCACGGGGGCAGCACCGCGACGCCGGCCTCGGACACCGCCAAGCTCCGCTCCGGCTACGTCTACACCGAGTGCGCCTACACGACCCAGACCCTGGGGTCGGGCACCTGAGCGACGACGGAGCCGCGGTCGACCCTCGAAGACCGACCGCGGCTCCGTCGTCCGGGTGCGGGTGCCGTCACCTGCCGTATCGGCGGTCGCGGGCCGCGTACGAGCGCAGCGCACGCAGCAGGTCGATCTGCCGGAAGGCAGGCCACAGGACATCGACGAAGTGCACCTCGGCGTAGGCGGACTGCCAGAGCAGGAAGCCGGACAGCCGCTGCTCGCCCGAGGTGCGAATGATGAAGTCGGTGTCGTAACCGGTCGGCGAGTACAGGTTGTCGGTGATGTGCTCGAGGTCGAAGTCGGCCGCCAGGTCGCGCGGATCGCCACCGGCCGCCATGTGCTTGTCGAAAGCGGTACGGACCGCGTCCACGATCTCGCGGCGCCCGCCGTAGCCCACGGCGACGTCCACCTTCAGCCCGCTGCGGCCGGTGGTACGGGAGACGGCTTCCTTCAGGACGCGGGCGGTGTCGCCGGGCAGGAGGTCCAGCGCGCCGATGATCTCGATCTCCCACGGCTCGTCGACCGAGCAGATGCGCTGCACGGTCTCCTCGATTATCCCGAGCAGAGGGCCGAGTTCGTTGGCTGGGCGGTTGAGGTTGTCGTCGGAGAGCATCCACAGGGTGACGTGCCTGATCCCGGCGTCCGTGCACCAGCGCAGGAAGTCGGTGACCTTGGCACCGCCGACACGGTAGCCCTCCCGCACGTCGTCGTGCCCGGCACCGCGCGCCCAGCGGCGGTTGCCGTCCAGCATGATCGCGACGTGGCGCGGCCGGGGCAGGCCCTCCATCTTGCGGGCGAGGCGCCGCACATACACCACTTCCAACGCCGAGCGCAGAGCCTTCAAGGCCACGCCAACACTCCTTCAACGACCGGGGGTGCGGGTCACGATATCTGTTTCAGCCTCGGAAGCAGTATTTGCCTCTGCATACGACTGTGGTTAACTGCCCTGGGGGGACGGCGGCTTCGCGACCGAGTCGGCGCAGGCGGCAAGCAGGTGCGGGCGCCTGGCCCCTCCCCGGACGATCAGAGGGCGGGCCCGGGCCCGGGCGCGGCGAGAGCGAGTTCACCGTTGCCCGAATGGCGCGCGAACTCCCTCAGCCCCAGCCATTGCCGCTTCCCGAGGGAGAAGTCGAGCACCCGCGTGAAGAAGTCCTCCAACTTCCCGGAACTGAAGGGCTCCCACGCGGCCATCCGCCCGGCCAGTACGGCGGACTCGCTCCGCGCCAGGTCACGCGCGGCCAGCAGGCTGCGGTGCACCAGGTCGACGATGTCCGGCCGTTGCTCCGCCGCCTCTCTTCGCACCGCCCACACGGCCAGCACGAGCGGCAGCCCCGTCCAGCGCTTCCACATCTCCCCGAGGTCGTACACGTGGAGACCGGGGCGAGCGGGCGGGCTCAGCGTCATCGCCAGGGCGGCGTCCCCGGTCAGCACGGCAGCATCGGCCGAACTCAGCATGGCCTCCAGATCCGGCGGCTGCGTCACGTACCTGGGAGCAACGTTGTACTGCTTCTCCAGCACCAGCCGGCAGATCTGCGCGGAGGTGGGGCTCGTGGTGGCGAGCGCGACGGTACGGCCGTCCAGCTCGTCGAGCGGCACCTTCGTGACGATCACGGACGACTGGATGGGGCCGTCACTCCCCACGGCGATGTCGGGCAGCACCACCAGATCGCTCCTGTACCTCAGGTACTCGACCGACGAGATCGCACTGACGTCCACGTCCCCGGACAGCAGCCGCCCGGTCAGCCGGTCCGGCGTGTCCTGCACCAGGTCGATGTCCAGCAGAGCGGCACTCCGCGCCAGGCCCCAGTACAGGGGAACGCACGTCAGGAATCCACTCCGCCCGACGCGCGGTCGGGTCGCCGGGTGGCTGGTCACGCTGATGGACGTCATGGCGATCACCCTACGAGGGCGGACGAAGCTGAGCCATACACGGCCCGGTCTCGGCGGGGGAACGGACGCCATGACCAGGGTGTGACGCCACAACCTCTCGGCGAATTCAGGGAATTCGGGTAATGACCACGGCAGCGGGTACGGCGTACGCCGCCCGGGCCAATCCGAATCCGATCGTCCGTAAGTTGGAGAAGCTCGCCCGCCACCGGCGTACATCCGGACTGCGAAAACACTCAGGGGTCCGATCCGTCGTGTGGATCAGGCCCCTGAAGCGACGTGGTCTCAGGCTCCGGCCGCCGTCACGACGGCGTCCGTGGCGAAGCCGAGGAGGAGGCCCAGGAGGACGCACCAGGTGGTGAGGGTCTTGAGTCCGGACTTGCGGGCGACCGCCAGCAGCTCGATGACGACGTAGAGGATGGAACCGGCGGCGAGGCCGAGGAAGGCGATCGACAGGGTGTCGTTGACGAGGTGCTGGCCGACGAGCGTGCCGAGGAAGGTCGGGCCGCCGCCGATCAGGCCGAGCCACAGCAGGGTGAGCCAGGAGGGGCGCTCGCCTTCGGCGGCCAGCGGGGCGACGATGCCGAAGCCCTCGGTGGCGTTGTGCAGGCCGAACCCGGTGATCAGCAGGACGGCGAGGGAGATCTCACCCTTGGCGGCGGAGTTGCCGATCGCGAGGCCTTCCGCGAAGTTGTGCAGGCCGATGCCGGTCGCGATCATCAGGGCGAGTGAAGCCGCCTGGCTGCGCGTCCGCGGCGCCAGCTCGGTGGTGGCCGCGGCTCCGGGGCCCGCGGGGCGTGCGGCGGCGGCCCGGCGGCGGGCGATCCAGGCGTCGTAGTGGACGAGTCCGGCCAGTCCGATGGTCAGGCCCGCGGCGAGCGTGAAGCCGCCGGAGGCGACGGTGCCCCACTTGTGGTCGCTCAGCGCCTCGTCGACCGGCTCCCAGGCGTGGGTCAGCACGTCCCAGACCAGGAAGATCAGGATGCCGATGGCCACGGCGTTGAGCCCGGCCTTGAGGCGGGGCGTGGGGGTGCGCAGGCGGCCGAGCGGCAGGCCGAGATAGATGGTGAACCCTGCGATGGCGCCGAGCAGGGCGATGTTGGTGCTGGACATGGGGACTCCGGTTTGACGTGCACAGGAAGCGCCCAGAACGTAAGGGAGGTGAGCCTTACCTAACAAGCTCAGAGGGTGAGGCTTCAGGAAAGCTTGACCTTGACATTGCGTGATCATCGTCAGGGGGATCGTCAAAAGGTGTCAGAGTGCACTTTTCGCCAATGGTCGTTGGCGATAAACTGTCGGTGTGGGCCTGGATCATGCTTCGCTGACTTCCCTGGCCGTCCTGGGCGACGCCACGCGGCGGCGCATGTTCGAGTTCACGCGGCAGGCGCGGCGGCCGGTGTCGCGCGAGGAGGTCGCCGAAGACCTCGGTATCTCCCGCAAGCTCGCCGCCTTCCACCTGGACAAGCTGGTGACAGCCGGCCTGCTCCGCACCTGCTGCGAGTCCCCGGCCGGCATCGTCAAGGTCGGCCGCCGGCCCAAGCTCTACGAGCCGGTGACCATTGCCATCGGGGTGACCATCCCCGAGCGCCGGTACGGAATGCTGGCCGATGTACTGACCGAGGCCGTGCTGACGGAAACGGACGACGAGTCGGCGCACGACGCCGCGCTGCGCGTGGCGCACCAGCGCGGGGAGGCCCTCGGCGCCGCCGAGCGCGAGCGGGTGCGCCCCGGACGCCTCGGGGCAGAGCGGGGACTGAGCCTGGCCGCCGAGACGCTCGGCGAGTTCGGCTTCGAACCGGAGCGGGTCGGGCCCACCTTGCTACGGCTGCGCAACTGCCCCTTCCACCCCATGGCAGCGAAGGCCCCGGAACTGATCTGCGGGGTCAATCAGGCCTTCCTGGCCGGCTTCCTGCACGGCCTGGGAAGTGACAAGACCACAGCGGTGCTCGCCCCCCGGCCCGACTCCTGCTGCGTCGAACTGCGCGGCGACGACGGGACCGAGGGGGCTCCGGAGTCCGACATCGCCTGTGAGCGGTGAGCCGACGCCACGCCCTGCTCCGGCTCCCAACTGTCGGTGCCCCGCCGAGCCGCCTTATCCGCGCGTGTGAAGCGCTGGAGCGATGATGACCTCCGCCCGTGCCGCCGATATCACCCTGCGTGGACTGGGAGCCTGTTGTGCCGTCGGCAACACGGTTCTGCATGGGCTCCTCGTCCCCACCCACCTTCAGGAGAAGTTCTACATCGGTGTCCTGTTCGCCTTGGGCGCTGCCACCATGCTCGTGGTGGCCGCCGCGCTGGTGATGGCGAAACGTCCCGCGCTCGCCTGGTTCACCGGAGCGCTCGTCAGCGCCGGCATGATCGTCGGCTTTCTGCTGTCGCGCACCGTGGGGCTGCCCGACGGCTACTACGAACGCAGTTGGGAGCCGCCGTACGGCGCTCTGTCCCTGGTCGTCGAGGGGATGTTCGTGCTGACGTTCCTCACCTGGCTCGGCGGGAGAGGGGCGACGACCCGCGAGGACCGGAGGCCGCCGTACGCGGCTGCGACCCGGGAGTCGAGCATTAAATCCCGTGAACGGAATGCGGGTGCGTCAAAAATTCAGAGGCGCTTAGCAATAATTGCTCAGCCTCGCCAACCGCTTGACCCTCCCCCCGAATAACGCCAACCATTGTTGGCGAAAACAGCTCACGGGGTAGCGAAGCGAGGTGCCGCATGGAGCTGAACTCGGCTCATCGGCAGGCGAAGCAGCCGGTCAGCGGCGCGCTGGCCGGACCGTACGGCCATCCGTTCCATCCGCTGCTGGTGACCGTACCGATCGGAGCCTGGGTCTGCAGCCTGGTCTTCGACATCGCCTCGCGGATCGTGGACCGGCCGGCCTTCCTGACGCACGGCTCGGCCTGGCTGATCGCGATCGGCGTACTGGGCGCGCTGGTGGCGGCCTGCGCCGGCTTCCTCGACCTGTTCGCCATCCCCACCGGCACGCCCGCCTTCCGCACGGCCCTGGTGCACATGTCCCTGAACCTCACCGTCACCGCTGCCTACGCGGCCGGTTTCGCCTGGCGGCAGCACGGCGGATACCCCGAAGGGCAGTGCGTCGGATACGGGCAGCTGGCGCTCTCCGCCGTCTCGCTCGCCATTCTCGGCCTCTCCGGCTACCTCGGCGGCAAGCTCGCCTACCGCTACGGCGTGCGCGTAGCCGAGGAGTCGGTGCAGGCCGAGGGATACCGCACCCGACCCTCCTGACGGGGTCCACTCCGCCCTGACGGGGTGCACGCCGCGCTCCCGAATCACTGGAGTCCTGCATGGACATCGCCGCATTGATCGCCTGGGTGGCCACCGCCGTCGGCGGATTCATCCTCCTCGTCCGCTGGATCTCTCGCGGCGGTCTGCGCCAGCAGCAGTCGAGGACGACCCGCTTCCGGGCACCGGTCGTCTTCGGCCACTTCGTGCTCGCCGTCGCCGGACTGGTCGTCTGGCTCATCTACCTGGCGGCCGACCGCGCGGCCCTGGCATGGACGTCCTTCGTCATCTTCGTCGCCGGCGCCATCCTCGGCTTCACGATGTTCGCCCGCTGGATCCCGGTGTACCGCACCGCCGTTCCGGCCGGCGCCGACGAGGAGTCGACCCCCGCCGAACGGCATCTGCCGGTCGCCGTGGTCGTCGCCCACGGCGTCGGCGCCGCCATGACGTTGATCCTGGTACTGCTCGCCGCGCTGGGGTAGGCGGCAGCCGGGACCCACCCCGTCACCGGGTGCCCATCCGACGCAAACTTGTCTGGTCAAGTTTGGTCACGGTTCTTCCAGCTGACGCCAGCATCCCGTACTCATGTCCCGTTCGATGTGCACAGTCAGGCCGTGAGGCCATGACCCTGCACGGCATCCTCATCAACGGGACGAGGTACACGCATGCGACTGCGCTGGAGATCCCTCGGCGGGCTCCTCACCCTCCTCGGCGCACTGACAGTCACCGCTCCCGCCCCCGCCCAGGCGGCCGGGAGCAGCGGCAATCTGATCGTCAACGGCGACGCGGAGACCGGCGGTTACTGCACCGACGACTGGGCGGCGGCAAGCACCGTGCCCGGCTGGACCACCGAGGCCGGCGGTCCGAACGTCATGTGCCACAGCGCCGGATCCTTCGGACTGCCCGGCGACGGCAGGACACCCGGCAAGGCCTTCTTCGCGCCGGGCAACTTCGGCGACGGCGCGATGACCCAGACCGTGGACGTCTCCTCGGCGGCCACGGCCATCGACGGCGGCGGCATCACGTACAACCTCTCGGGCTGGCTGGGCGGTTGGACCACCTACGGCGGCTACGTCGCCGTCAGCCTCCACTTCCACGACGCGAGCGGCCGTCCGATCGGCGCGACGGCCAAGCTGCCCACCGTCTCCGCGACCGACCGCGGCCTGTCCACCGAGTTCCTCGCCCGCACCACCACCGGCTCCGTTCCTGCCGGGACCCGGTCCATCCAGGTCGAGGTCCAGTTCCTGTCGAGCGCCCACGAGACCGGCTACCTCGACAACCTCTCCCTCACCCTGAACACCCCGGTCACCGCGCCGCCCCCGGTCACCCCGCCCGCGTCCCGAGTGCCCGGCTACGACCACGTGTTCATGGTCATGATGGAGAACACCGACTACTCCCAGGTCATGAACGACCCGGCGGACACGCCGTACATGCACAGCCTCATGTCCCAGGGCGCGACCCTGACGGACTACCACGGCGTGTACCACCCGAGCGACGAGAACTACCTCGCCATCGCCGGAGGCGACACCTACGCCAAGGGCGCCACCTACTGGCCCAACATCAACTCCCCCCAGCGGAACCTGGGAGACACCCTCGAAGCGGCCGGGAAGACCTGGAAGGCCTACGAGCAGGGCATGGGCACACCCTGCAACACCAAGAACACCTACGACAGCTACTACGAGCCCGACGACGCGCCGTTCATCAACTACACGGACACCAGCGGCGACGCCGCCCGCTGCGCGGCCCACCTCTTCGACACCACTCAGCTGACCACCGACCTGCAGTCGGCGTCGACCACGCCGAACTTCTCCTGGATCGCCGCCGACGACTACTACGACGGCGAGGCCTCCGGCAACGGAAGCGCCACCAGCCTCAAGACGCAGGACGGCTGGCTGAAGCAGACCCTGGCCCCGGTGCTGGCCTCCCCGGCCTGGACCCAGCAGCGCTCGCTGCTCGTCCTGACCTGGGACGAGAGCCAGAACGAGGCGTACAACCACGTGGTCACCACGGTCCTCGGCTCCCAGGGCACCGTCCCGGCCGGGACCAGCAGCCCCAGCCACTACGACCACTACGGCATCGCCCGCACCATCGAGGCGGCGCTCGGCCTGCCCGGCCTGACCGGCAATGACACCTACGCCACCCCGCTCAACGCCGCCTTCGCGCCGTCCACGGCCACCGCGCCGACCCTCACCGGCACCCTGAACGCGGTCGCGAACGGCGGGAACGTCACCTTCCGCTACGCGGTGCCCTCCGCCTCGCAGGTGAGCGCGAAGAACTGGATCGGCATCTACCCGGCAGGCGTCACCCCCGGCCAGCGCTCCTCGCTGACCTGGGCCTACGCCCCCAACGCCAGCGGTGCCCTGACCTTCTCCACCGGCAAACTGAGCGGCCCGGGGACGTACGACGTCTACTACCTCGCCAACGACGGCTACTCGGTGCTGGCGGGACCGTTCCCGCTGTCGGTCGGCTGACCTGCGGCATCGCTGCCTCATGAGTGCGTCGGCGCCGATCGGCCCGACGCACTCGGCCGTGTGCGCGGCGGAGTCGGTGCCCTACGCTCCGCTGAGCTCGGCTCGGGGAGTACCGCACCTCAGCGTCCGGACCGCGGCCCAGCCCGCGCCGACCACCCGGTTGGGGGTGCACGATGGTGTCGTGAAGCTCAGCGGTGGGGCCGCGCAAGCCCCGCCGACTGGGAGGAGGCGGCGACGATGACACGTACACCTCCCCTGACGGTCGCCAGGGTGCGGCTGTGGCGGTGGCGGGCCAATCCGCTCAGGCGGCACAGCGACGTGGTCGAGGCGTGGATCGTCCTCGCCACCTGGGTCCTCGCCCTGGTCGGCGGGGCCTTCGCCGGCTTCGCGGCGGCCCACAGCGCGGACGCGGCCTTTGCGGCCCGCCGGGCCCAGGTGCACGCCGTGTCCGCCGTGCTCACCGGAGACGCGGCGAGGACCCCGCCCGCCGGGACCGGATACGACGACGCGCGGGTGTGGGCCACCGTGCGCTGGACGGACGCGCACGGCACGGTGCACACAGAACGCGCCAAGGTCTTCCCGGGAGCCCGTCCGGGCAGCCGGGTCACGGTGTGGACGGACCGCACCGGCCAGGTCGTGTCCGCCCCCGTGACCGGCGCCTCGGCCACCGTGCAGGCGGCGCTCACCGGCCTCCTCGTCGCCCCGTCGACCGGTGCGGCGATCTGGGTCGTGGGCTGGGGCGTCCGCGCCCGCCTCATCCGGCGGCGGATGGCCGAGTGGGACGAGGAGTGGAAGCAGATCGGCCCCCGGTGGGGGAACCTGAGCGGCGGCAGGGGCTGAACGCCACGCCTGGGCGCCTCTCACCAGGCGTACGACAGGCAGGGCGGGAAGGGCCACCCGCTTCTCGCGGATCCGGATTGCGCGGTGCGTGGCTGCCGGCCACTTCTCCGCGTCTGTCTCGGGTCCTTCCCGCCACTACCAGCACACCACGGAAACCGCCGCCCCACCAGGGCTGACCGTCCCCGGTTTCGTCGGCCACCTGATCGTCAAAGCTGTGCTCCTCCGTCATCTTGTCGGCGATGGCGCCAGGCATTTCAATGCTGCCTACCTCCCACAGGAGAAACGCGCGTCCCACACGCCCAACCAAGGGGATATTCTTGACTGTTGCACGCGTCACCGCCGTCACCGCGGCTGCCTGCGCCACTGTGCTCGCCGCCGCGCTGCCCTCCTCCGCGATCAACTCGTACAACGCTACGCCCGCACCCGAACGCACCGAGGTCGGGGCGCTCGTGGCCACCTGGGACGACGACAACAACCCGGCCACCCCGGACCGGGTCGACTGGGTGTGCTCGGGAACGATGATCGACGCGAACACGTTCCTGACCGCGGCGCACTGCACGAGCGACTGGCCGGCCGGTGTCCGGTTCTCCGTGTCGCTGGACCAGGACGTCCAGGCCGGACTCGACGCCGCCGCGAAGAAGTACCCGGGCGATCCGGCCGCACAGGCGAACGCGGTCGCCGTCGAGGGCACCGCCCACACCCACCCCGACTACCCGGGCCCCGCCTCCGACCCGCACGACATCGCGGTCATCGAACTCGACGCCGCGAAGGTCGCATCCCGCTGGTCCTTCACCCCGGCCACGCTCCCGACCGCCAACCAGCTCGGCGACCTCGCCCCGCAGCGGCTGAACTCCACCGACTGGTTCGTCGCCGGCTACGGCACCCAGGAAGCCGTCAACGGCCCCGGTGGCCACACGCATCCGGGCGGTGGCGTCCGCATGAAGGCGCCCGTCACGTTCAATGCCCTCAACAACGCCTGGGTCCGGCTCGGCATGACCGCACCGCAGGGCAACGGCGGCGCCTGCTACGGCGACTCCGGCGGCCCCAACTTCGCGGTCATCGACGGCAAGAACATCCTCACGTCCACCACCATCACCGGCGACACACCCTGCTACGCCACGAACGTCACGTACCGCCTGGACACACCCGGAGCCCGAGCCTTCCTGTCCCCGTTCGTGAAACTGCCGTAACTTCCCCTGCGAACACGGCGACGGCCGGGACCGGAGAACCGGCCCCGGCCGCCCGGCCGTTGTGCGGTGACGCTGCGTCAGTCGGAGATGGCGGCGCCGTACCAGTCGCGGCCCGCGGGGGCCCCGAAGGCGGTGCCGTCGAAGCTGGTGGAGCCGGTGCCCGTAATGCCGCCGGGTGCCGCGGGCAGGACCCAGGCGCGGCCGGACTGGTTGTTCTTGTGGTAGGCGCCGACGACCAGGTCCGCCCTGCCGTCGCGGTTGCCGTCGATGAGGGAGACCGCTCCGCCGAAGTGGTCGTAGGAGCGCGAGGTGCCGGGCACGCCCGCCGTCTCCTGCGTGATGAGGCGCGCGCCCGTGGCGGTGACCCCGTCGGCGCCGCCGCGCACGATCGTCACGGTACCCGCCTGCTGGATGGCGGCAGTGCCGGTGCCGATCGCCTCCCGCGGGGTGCCGATCGCGATGTCGGCGTACCCGTCCCCGTCGGTGTCGCCGACCGAGACGGAGCGGCCGAACGAGTCGTGTGCCTCGCCCGTGCCCGGCACGCCGGGCGTGTCCTGGGTGATCTTCTGGGGGGCGAGCTTGGTACTCATCCCCTGCGGGCCGCCGTAGACGACGGTGACGGTGCCGCCGAGGCCGCCGGGCACGTTGTCGGTGCCGGACGTGCCGGCGACGATGTCGCCGTACCCGTCGTGGTTGATGTCGCCGATGGCGATGTCGTCCGGGTAGACGCCGTCCAGGGGCTTGCCGGCGTAGACCAGGCCGTCCTTGCCGCCCAGGTAGAGGGCGACCGTCAGCTTGGTCGGCTTGCCGTCCGCGTCGACCGTGTAGCCGCGCACCACGGCGTCGGCCTTGCCGTCGTGGTTGATGTCCCCCATGGTGACGCCCCCGGGCTGGACGGCGTCCTTGTTCTGGGAGGGGTAGAAGACCGCGGAGGCCGCGTGGCCGTTGGTGCGGTTGAACGGGCCGCGCAGCACGGCGAGACCCTGGCCCGCGGCGGTGTCGGCGGCGATGGCGGCCGGGGCGACGATGTCGGCGTGGCCGTCGCCGTCGACGTCACCCACGTCTGCCTGCGCAATGCTCGGGGTCAACGGGTAGGTGCCGCTCACCCGGCTGCCGCCGGACAGCCCGCCCTTGCCGCCCCACACGATCGTCAGGTGCGGATACCCCTGCGCGACGACGACCTGGTCCGCGTACCCGTCGCCGTTCAGATCCGCGGAGCCGCCCAGATCGGTGCCGAAGCCCTCGCCCGCCAGCGGGTCCCCGGGAAGGCTGGCCCGGCTGAGCAGCTTGCCGCCGCTGGTGGTCAGACCGTGGGCCGACCCGTTCAGCGTCGTCATGTACCCCGCATGAGTCACGCCGTCGACGTTCGCGAGGCCGGCGCCGATCACCGCGTCGGGGTATCCGTCATTGTTGTAGTCGCCCGGCAGCACAGTCCCGGTGGCGGCGGCGCCGGGCTGAGCGAGGGCCGTGCCGGTGGCCACGGCGGCGCACAGGGCGGCCACCGTGAATCGCATACGCATGTAGTGGTTCCTTAGCTCGCACTTCGATCACCGATCAGCAGTACGACTCACGTCTGCGGCCCAGGGTTGTACGCGATCTGCCGCGGCGCCGCGAGGTCGAGCAGGCTCAGGTAACGGCTGAGCTGCGTGGCCGCGTTGAGCATGGCCAGGCCCTGTGCGGTGAGCTTGCGCTGCCAGTCGTCCAGCGCGGCGGTCAATGCGTCCGTACCGCCGGCCGTTCGGATCTGCTCGAGCACGCTCGCGATGCGGTCCAACGGATAGCCTCCGCGTCGCAGGAGGTGGGCGAGTTCGGCGTCGCGGACGTCGCTCGCGCCGAAGACTCGGTAGCCGGTGACGGGGTCTCGTACGGGGGTGAGGATGCCCGCCCCCTCCCAGTTGCGCAGGGTTGCCGGGGTGACGCCGAGCCGGTGCGCGAGTTCGCCGACGGTTCGGGCACCGGGGTCGGCTGACCGGTCCGGAGCGGCGTCGGACGCCACCGACTCCGCCGATCCCGCCGATTCCGTGGGCTCCGCCGTCAGGTGATCCACCGCTCTCCGCACCGCGTCGAGGGTGTCCCGGTCGCGCAGCAACTGGCTGTGGCCGCGGTCGATGATCGTCAGGGCGTCGTCGAGACGGTCACCGTGTAGCGCGTTCATGATCTGGCCGCCGGCCGCGTGTCCGTAGGCCGGGACGAGGGAGAGGTAGGCGCGGAGCGCTGCCGCGTGCACCTCGGTGTAGACCCGGTAGCCGCTGGCTGTGCGCTCGGCGGGTGGGATGAACCCGTCCCGCTCGTAGTTACGGACCGCCTGGGTCGAGATGCCGTGTTCGCGTGCGAGGTCAGTTGGTCGCAAAGGTGATCACCGGTTTGAGACTTTACTGCATGCCTGACGGCTGAATCCGCGGTGACGTCTCTAAAAAGCCTCAACCGTCTTTTCAAGGATACGATTGAGGCTCATGAGTCAGCACATTCGAGACTTTGTACCCGCGGCATGCCACCTGCTGGCGCTTGGTGAGCCGACGCACCGTGAACCGGCCTTCGGGCGGATCCGGAACCAACTGTTCGCTCAACTGGTCGACTGCGGCTTTCGGTCGATCGCTCTCGAAACCGATCGCGTGGCCGCGCTCAGCGTGAACGACTTCGTCCAGGAGGGAGTCGGCAGCTTCGACACGGTGATGAGCGAAGGCTTCTCCCACGACTTCGGAAAGCTGGACGCCAACAGACAACTCATCGCCTGGATGCGCGAATACAACGAGAACCGACCGCCGGAGGAACGACTGACGTTCCACGGCTTCGACACTCCGACGGAGAACGCGAGCGCACCCAGCCCGCGGCGCTATCTGGAACACACACGCGACTACCTGCGCCTCGGACATGACCTCGACTTCGACCTCGATGCCGATCTCGCGAGCCTGCTCGGTGACGACGAACGCTGGAGTCGCACGGAAGCGGTCATGGACCCGGCCATGTCGATCGGTGCCACGGCTGAGGCCGAGAGGGTGCGAGCGATCGGCGACCACCTGCTCAACTCGCTCGACGCACGCGCACCGGAACTGATCGCCGCAACCTCACGCGCCGCATGGCTCAGGGTCAGGACACACCTCACCGCAGGCCTCGGCCTGCTGCGCTATCACAAGGAGGCGGCACAACGCCTCGACCAGAGCGCACGGTTGACGCGCCTCATCGCCACCCGGGACGCGCTCATGGCCCAGAACCTCCTCGACATCCGAGGCATCGAGGCACCACGGGGCGCGACCCTGGTCTTCGCGCACAACCTTCATCTGCAGCGAGAACCGAGCACCTTGCACCTCGACGGCAAGGACCTCACGTGGCTCTGCGCCGGCGCCATCGTCGGGGCTCTGCTGGGCGAGCAGTACGCCTTCGTCGCCGGCAGCCTGGGCCGCAGCGCAGCCGTCGGGCTCGAAGACCCCGAGCCGGATACGCACGAGGGACTCCTTCGGCGCCGCATCCCCACCTGGGGCCTCACCAAGGGCACCACGGCAACTCCGGCCCGTACGCGGACCGACACCACCCCGGAGCAGGGCTACTACCCCCTCGACGCGACGACACTCAATGGGGCCGAGGCGGTCCTGCACATCAGCGACGGTACGACTGTCGGCGCGCCGTCATAGGCAGCATTCCGATACCCCCAACACTGGGCGCCCCTTTATGAGTTGCCCGGTCGATCTTGAGCAGCGAGGATGCGAGGGTGTCGTCGACTGGGGGAGGCGTGATGGGTCTGGGAGCGGTGGCGCTGACGGGCGCGGCGGGGAACATCGGGTCCGTGGTGCGCAGGGAACTTCGGCGTGAAGCGGCGCGCTTGATCCTTCTCGACCGCGCGCCGCTGCGGCCGGAGGCCGACAACGAGGACGTACACACCGTCGACCTGCGCGACGAGGCCGCCGTGGAGTCGGCGCTCGCGGGAGCCGACCAGATCATCCATCTGGGAGGCGTGCCCGACGAAGCGCCGCTCCCGGATCTCCTCGACGCCAATGTGCTCGGCACCCACCACGTCCTGGAAGCGGCGCGGCGCACGGGCATCGAGCGCGTGGTGCTGGCGAGCAGCAACCGCGCGACGGGCTTCTACCCCGTCGGGCACCGCACCGCTCCGCACGAGCCCGTACGCCCCGACGGCCTGTACGGGGTCAGCAAGGCAGCCATCGAGGCCCTCGGTCAGCTGTACGCCGACAAGTTCGGCCTGTCCGTCATCTGCCTGCGCATCGGCAGTTTCGAACCCCGGCCCACCGAGCCCCGGCACTTGGCGACATGGCTCAGCCCTCGCGACGCCGTCGGCTACATCCGGGCCGCGCTGACCGCGCCGCCCTCGGTCCGGTTCGCCACGGCGTACGCCGTCTCGGCCAACAGCCGCCGCTTCTGGGAACTCCCCGACCCTGCGGTCCTGGATTACACCCCCGTAGACAACGCCGAACTCCACGCCGCGGACATCACCGGAGCCGACCTCCCGGCCGACCCTGCAGCCCCCCAGGCCGGCCCCTACGCCCTCCCCGAGTTCACCCTCCGGCACCTGCGGCCCTGACGCCGCCCCCGGTCGCTGTCGTCCGGCCGGTGTCCGTGTGCGTCGGTAGGCTGGGTGCCGTGTTGGTGGGCACGGAACAGACCAGGTTGATCGTCCTGCGCGGCAACTCGGCGTCGGGCAAGTCGAGCGTCGCGTCCGGCATCCGGGACCGCTTCGGCCGCGGCCTGGCCATCGTCGGCCAGGACAACCTCCGCCGGACCGTGCTGCGCGAGCGGGACCGGCCCGGCGCGGCGAACATCGGCCTGATCGACACCGTCGCCCGCTACGCCTTGGACGCCGGCTATCACGTCATCCTCGAGGGCATCCTGTACGCCGACCACTACGGCGCGATGCTCGCCCGGCTGCGCGCCGACCACCGCGGGCCGACCCACGGCTACTACCTCGACGTCCCCTTCACGGAGACGCTCGCCCGGCATGCCACCAAGCCGATCGCCGACAAGGTCGGCGAGCCGGAGTTGCGTGACTGGTACCGGCCGCTCGATCTGCTCCCCGGCGGGGGCGAGACCGTCATCGGCGCCGACAGCACGCTGGCCGGGTCCGTCGACCGCATCATGCTGGACACCGGTCTCGCCGGCCTGCCCGCCCTGGACCAGTGACCCCGCCCGGCTGCCGTCTCGCGCCCGTATGGCGTGTTGTGGGACGTGCCAGTCGGGGGAGTGCTTCGATGTGGTGGGCCGCCTCGCTGGGAGGCGCGGAGAACGGGACGGAGACCATGGCTGAGGAACTGAAGGCCACCCTGAACACGACGCTCGGCCAGATCGTCGTACGGCTGTTTCCGGAGCATGCGCCGGAAACCGTCGCCAACTTCGTCGGGCTGGCCGACGGAAGCCGGCAGTGGCGCAACCCGGAGACCGGCGCACCGGGCGAGGGGCCGCTCTACGACGGAACGATCTTCCACCGCGTCATCGACGGTTTCATGATCCAGGGCGGTGACCCCCAGGGAGACGGCCGCGGTGGCCCGGGCTACGAGTTCAAGGACGAGTTCCATCCCGCCCTGAAATTCGACCGGCCCTACCTGCTGGCGATGGCCAACGCCGGGCCGGGCACCAACGGTTCTCAGTTCTTCATCACCGTGGGCCCGACGCCGCACCTCAACAACCGCCACACGATCTTCGGTGAGGTGGTTCAGGGGCAGGAGGTCGTCGACGCCATCGCGAAGAGCCCGACGGGCCGAAACGACCGCCCCCTCACGGACATCAGCATCCAGTCCGTCACCATCGAAAAGATGTGACCCGAACTCGCGCCCCGCAGTCCTACCGGGCCGTTCCGAAGTCCTGGGTCCAGTAGGAGTTGGGCTGTGCGAGACCGACGCCGATCTCCTTGAACGAGCAGTTGAGGATGTTGGCCCTGTGGCCGGGGCTGGACATCCAGCCCGCCATGACCTGCTCAGGAGTGGCGTAACCGTAGGCGACGTTCTCGCCGTACGTGCTCCAGTTGTAGCCGGCGCGCGTGATCCGGTCGCCGGGGGCGGAGCCGTCGGAACCGGTGTGCGACATGTTCTGGTGGGCAGCCATGTCCGCGCTGTGCGCCTGCGCGACCTTGGTGAGGGTCGCGTTCAGGGTCAGAGGCGCACAACCGACCTTGCTGCGCTCGGCGTTGACCAGTTGCACGATGCGCGCGACGACCCCGGACGCCGTGGCGGTGGGCTTCGGCGTGCTGGGAGCAGCGGGCGTCGTGGGCTTCGGCGCGGCGGTCTGCGTGTGCGGGGCGGCGGAGGCCTTCGGCGCGCCGTGGTGGTGGTGCGTCTGGTGCTTCGGCTTGTGCTTCGGCGCGGCGGTCTTCCGGTGCGCCGAAGCGGTCGGAGTCGTCGAGGCGAGCGGAGTGGGCTCCTTGGCCTCGTCGTGGCGCCAGTTGCGATACCAGTCGGGACGGTTCCACGGAGCATCGGCCGCGTGCCCGGCAGCGCCGTCGTGACGGCCTCCGCCATTGTCCGGCCAGGCGCCGCAAGCCATGGCGGCGGTCGGCACGCCGACGACGCCCACGGCTATGGCGGCGATGATTATCCGCCGGTGATGTTGCTTCTGGCGATGCTTCCCCATGCGTGACCTCACTGGTGATCGCGAGCGCCCCTCGTGCGGCGGGCCCTGCGCAGACTCGGCTGCTGAACTGCGGAGATGTCCTGCGGGTCGCCATTCTTAGAAAGAACTCACAAAGAGCGCAACGACGGTTCGGACTGCCTTGCCGCGTATTTTTGACAGGGCCATGCGGGGGAATGGGGTGTGTTCGTTCCGGCTCTTGCGTTCTTTCTCGAATTCTGTGGTTCCGTCAGAAGTCCTTGAGCCTCAGAGGCATGGGCGGAAAATCCGAGCGTGCGGAATGCTTTCGGATCTTGCGCACCTCGACCGGTGAAGCAAACCGGACATATCCCGTTTATTCAGAGAGTGCTATCCCCTATCCGGTGCGCTCAGGGGCGTGCCCGATGTGACGGATCTCACGGAACCATTCCTGTCGGCTCCGGGGATTCAGGCGGTGGCCTTGGCTGCCGCCTTGCGCAGTGGCGATACGAAGGCCAGGGCGAGCAGAGACAGCGCCAGGTTGAGCACCAGGGTCACCGTGAACGCGTGCGCGTAGGCGTGCCGCGATTCGGAATCCCCGAGCGTCGTGAAATAGACCAGCCCGACCAGCGTGATGCCTACCGACATGCCCAGCTGACCCGCGGTCTCCAGTACGCCCGCTGCGCTGCCGGCCTCCTGCGGCGGAACCTCGGCCAGCGCGGTGCCGAGCAGCGGGCTCACGCCGAGGCCCTGCCCGACGCCGATGACGAGGAGGGCGGGGATGAGCATCGGCCCGGACAGCGAGTCCCCTGTGATCAGTGCCGTGACCAGCAGCATCAGGTAGCCGAGGGCGTTGAGGCCGTATCCGGCGGTCAGGATGTGCAGCCCCAGCCGCGGCATGATCTTGGGCAGTGCGGCGGAGGTCCCCACGAACGCGACGCCGAGTACGGCGAACAGCAGTCCGGACTCCAGGGGCGAGTAGTCCAGGCCGCTCTGGACTTGGATGGCGAGCACGAAGAACAGGCCGGCGTTGCAGGCGAAGAACGCGAGGAACAGTGCGTTGCCCGAGCGGAAGCCCCGCAGTCGGAGCAGCGGCGGGCTGACCAGGGGCTGGCCGCCGCTCGCGGACAGCCGGCGCTGCCACCATCCGAATGCGACGAAGAACGGCACGGACAGCGCCATCAGAACGAAACACCAGACGGGCCATCCGGCCGTCCGGCCCTCGGCCAGCGGGAAGGACCACAGCAGCAGAGCCAGCGTGAGCAGCCCGACACCCCGCAGGTCCAGGCGGGGCCGGTGCGCGCCGCGGACACCGGGCATGGTCAGCGCGGCGCCGACGATCGCAGCCAGCCCCAGGGGAATGTTCACCAGGAAGATGGGACGCCAGCCCCAGCCGAAGAGATCCAGGTGTACCAGGACGCCACCGATCAACTGGCCGGTGATCGCGGCGATTCCGATGGTGATGCCGAACAGTGCGAGCGCGCGATCGCGCTGGGCACCCTCGAACGAGGTCTGGATGATGGAGAGGATCTGCGGGAAGAACAGCGCTCCGGCGAAGCTCTTGGACGCAGCGGAAGGCGATCAGGGCCTCGGGGCCGGGCGCGATGCCGCAGCACAGGGAGGCGACGGTGAAGAGCTTGAGGCCGGCGAGGAACATCCGCTAGTAGCCCACGATGTCGCCGAGTCGGCCGCCGTGACCAGGAACAGCCCGTACACCAGGACGTATGCGCCGACCGTCATCTCGGTGGCCGAGACGGAGGCATGCAGGTCGGCGCGGATGGACGGCATGGCGACGTTGACGATGTAGGAGTCCATCGACGCCATGAACGTCGCGGCCATCGCCACCAGGAGCATCGCCTTCACCCGGGCGGGCGGGAGCGCCGGCGGGCCCGCGGCGACGCCCGAGATTTGAGGGTTCGTCAGAAGGTCGACGGCGGCCGGATGCCCGAAAAGCAGGTGACCAACGAGGTCTTGCACAGCTGCTGGGCCCGATGCCCTGCCGTTGGCGGGCCACTCTAACGCAATCTCGCCAAGGGAGAACCAATTGGTTGTGACAGTCATGGACCCAACTATTAAGTGCGCGTAATACCGCAAACCCTAAAGGTGAGTCAACTACTCGAATGAGTAGTGGCTGACTTCCGGAAGGTTTGGAAACTTTGAACGGTCCGCGGGGAGGAAATTCGACGGCCTGGGTGCGCCGCTGGTCCGGCTAGGCTGATCGACATGAAGACCCTTGGAATGTGCGGAAGTCTGCGCTCGCAGTCGCTCAACGCGGCGGTGCTGCGCACGGCCGTGGAATTAACCCTCCCGCCGCGGGAAATCGTCGTCGAGCCCGATCTGGGACGCTTTCCCTTCTTCAATGCCGATGTGGAGATGACCGCACTGCCGCAGAGCGTGGCGGACTTCAGGGCTGCGGTCGGCGCGGCGGACGGCCTGCTCATCGTGACTCCGGAGTACGCCCACGGCACCTCGGGGGTGCTGAAGAACGCGCTGGAGTGGCTGGTGGGCGGCGGCGAGATCGCCGCCAAGCCGGTTGCCCTGGTGAGCGCGTCCCCCGCGAACACCGGCGGCGACCACGCTCGCGCCTGGCTGACCCAGACCCTCACCGTGATGGGTGCCCACGTCCTCCCCGGCGACCTGCGCATCCCGCGGGCCACCGGCAAGATCACGAACGGCCGGCTGACGGACGAGCAGACCCTGGCCGAGCTGCGCGACCTCCTGGACGCCCTCGCCCTGGCCGTCACGGAGGCCCACGAGGACAGCGGCACGCTCACGCCGTGAGACCGGAAGGGTGTCCTCGGCCCATGCCCGAGGACACCCCGATCCGCGTGTTTTCTTGCCAGGTGACCGTCAGCCGAACTGGCCGGGCTGGTAGTCGCCGCCGGCCTGGCGGTTGATGACACCCATGCGGTTGCTCGCGTTGATGAGCGAGATGAACAGGACGAGGGCGGAGAGCTGTTCCTCGTCGAAGTGCTTGGCGGCGTTGTCCCAGGCCTCATCGGTGATGCCGCCGGCGCCGTCGGCGATGCGCGTGCCCTGTTCGGTGAGTTCGAGGGCGGCGCGTTCGGCTTCGGTGAAGACCTTGGTTTCGCGCCAGGCGGCGACGAGATTCAGACGCTGCGCGGTTTCTCCGGTGTGTGCGGCGTCTTTGGTGTGGATGTCGGTGCAGAATCCGCAGCCGTTGATCTGGCTGGCGCGGAGCATGACGAGATTCTGGATGGTCTCGGACAGGGTCGAGTCGGTGATGAGAGTGCGGCTGGCCGAGCCGAAGTACTTCATGGCCTTGGCCACGACGGGGGTGCCGGCGAGGTTGAGACGGGCTTCCATGCTGTTTCCCTTGTGTGATGTACGGGGTGCGTCTCCTTGACGAAAGGGCCCGGCGGAGTGTGACGGGGACGGGTGTGACGCGCGTCTCCCTGGAGCAAGTCGCCCGGTCTTCTATCCTGCGAGGGGCCTCAATCGAATGTGTCTCAAGTGGCCATCGACCATTCATCTATTTCGGTTGTGGATGCTTGTTTTCCGTACGAGATTTACTCGGCATCCTGTGATCGGGAGACATTCGGCGGGATTTCTTCGCCCGCTTTCGCCGTTACGGGGGTGTTCGCAGTTGGGCGGAGCGGGCCACCGCGTCGACGTGGTCGAGGTCGCAGGCCACGGTGTCGTCACCATCGAAGGGATCCTCCATGTCTGACCCCACCCAGTCCAGCCAAACTCCGGGCGGGAGCACCACCACCCGGTCCGAGGCACTCACCGGCACCATCGAGGCGGACTTCCCTGAATTCCTCGCCCCGCCCGCCGAGCCGATGGGGCTGCTGGCGGCATGGCTGGAGAGCAGCATCGCCCACGAGGTGCGCGAGCCGCGAGCGCTGGCCCTGGCCACCGCCGACACCCGTGGCCGTACGTCCTCGCGCATCGTGACGCTCAGCTCGGTCACCGACACGTCGATCGTCTTCCTCACCCACTCCGACAGCCGAAAGGGCCGGGAGCTGGCCGACAACCCGTGGGCGTCCGGCGTCCTTTACTGGCGGGAAACCAGCCAGCAGATCACGCTGGCGGGGCCCGTCGCCCAACTGCCGGACGCGGAGGCGGAGCGGCTGTGGTACGCCCGGCCCGTCTTCACCCACGCCATGACCACAGTGTCCCGCCAGAGCCGCCCCCTGACCGACCTCGACCACGTCGCCGAACTACGCTCCCAGGCCCGCAAACTGGGCGACCCACAGCGCCCCTTGCCCCGCCCAGCGACCTTCGCGGCCTACCAACTCACCCCCGCCAGCGTGGAGTTCTGGTCCGACGGCACCGACCGCTTGCACGAGAGACTGCGCTACGACCGCACGGCAACCGGCTGGGAGACCACGAGGCTCCAGCCCTGAAGCCGGCCCCCGGCCGGCCTACGACGATCCGCCCCGGCCCCCGTCACACAAGGGGCTCTTGACTGCCTCTCGACCAAGGCCCGAGTCAGCGCCGAGCGTGCGCCGAGTCAATGCCGAGCCGTAGACGCGACAATCGCCTGTGCTTCGGTTCGGACCGACCGTCGCGCTGTCACAGCACCGCACTCCACGCCACGCTGCTAGGGGGAAATGCATGGCTGACCGGCACCGCACGGCTTCACCGACGCTGTTGAACTGCGCCAGAAGAACCACGCCACCGTCGAGAAATACCTCGCGGAGACGACGGGGCCGGCCCGCCTTCACCGGCACGAGCTGATCGTCGAGCACGGTAACTTATGGAAGGGCAGCTGAACGAGGGCCTACACCGCCCGCGACAGCAGAGTGGCCCCATAGTCGTAGCCACAGCCGGCAACTCGTGCCACCGTCCGGCCGGAGCCATGCCCCCGCCTCGTCACGCCGGTTGAGTGCCGTCCGCACCCTCAACACGGCCGCCCCCCACGCCAGGTGAGCCCGTCGGCATGCACCCCCGCCGACGAGCCCGCCTGCCCTGCGTCCGAGGCCACATCTGTCGGCGGTAACCGTCCCATTTCCCCCGGGGGCGGGGCGCACGCCTCCCCTCAAAGCACAAAGCAACAACACTGTCCCCTCGCCGCACCGCCCCCACGCCGTCCGCGACCCACTCGCCTGCCGACGGCTCCGCCCGACAGGCACGCTCAAGGAGGACACACCATGGTCACCAGACGCCGTGTGCTCGGCGCAGGCATCGCCACCACAGCCGCAGGACTGACCGGGGCCTCGCTCGTGCCCCTGCTCACCGCCCCCGGCGCCCAGGCCGCCGACGCGACCACCCCGGCCGCTACCACGGCTCCGATCGTCCCGCTCTTCTCGGTGCCCATGCCCCTGATACCGGTGGCCCAACCGGTCTCCACCATCGGCGGCGTGGACGTCTACGAGGTCACCACGAGCAAGGTCACGAAGGAGATCCTGCCCGGCGTCCAGACCGAACTGTTCACCTTCAATGGCCAGTTCCCCGGCGCGACGATCAAGGCCCGCAAGTACCGGCCCGTCGTCATCCGCCAGCGCAACGGGCTGGACGTCCCCATCTCACGCCACCTGCACGGCGCTTCCGTGCAGCACCACAGCGACGGCGGGCCGATGGACACCATCGACCCCGGCGACGAACGCGTCTACACCTACCTCAACAGGCAGTGTCACGCCTCGCTCTGGTACCACGACCACGCCCACCACCAGGAATCGGAGAACGTCTACCGGGGCCTGCAGGGCAGCTACCTGATCAGCGACATCGTCGAGAACGCCCTGCCGCTGCCCAAGGGCGAGTACGACGTGGTGATCCAGCTGCGCGACGCCGACTTCGATGCCAACGGCCAGCTCCTGTACGCCATGAGCGACCGCAACCGCAACACCCTCCTGGCCAACGGCGCCCCCTACCCGTACTTCGAGGTCGCCGCCCGCAAGTACCGGCTGCGCTTTGCCAATACCTCCAACATGCGTTTCTTCGAGCTTCGCCTGGCCGACGGCAGCGACCTGATCCAGATCGGCTCCGACGGCGGACTGCTGCCCAGCCCGAACACCACCAAGTCCGTGTACCTGTCCTCGGGCGAACGCGCCGACGTCGTCATCGACTTCTCGCGTTACCCCGTCGGCACGCAGATCGTCCTGCAGAACACCGCAGGCCGCGGCCCCGTCGAGCAGGTCGGGCAGGTGATGCGCTTCGACGTGACCCGCACCGCCGACGACCCCAGCTCCGTCCCGCCCGTTCTGCGTGCCCTGCCGCCGCTGCCCACCCCCACCAACAGCCGCACCATCGTGCTGCGCATGGACGAGGACGGCCGCCCCAACCCCCAGGCATACATCGACGAGAAGATGTACGACCCCGCCCGCATCGACGCGACGATCCGCTACGGCGCCAGCGAGGTCTGGACCGTCACCAACGCCAATGTGAGGGCCGCGCACAACTTCCACATGCACCTGGTCCAGTTCCGGGTGCTCGAACGCAACGGGAACCCTCCGGGGCCCGCCGAATCGGGCCTGAAGGACACGGTGGTGCTCCTGCCCGGTGAGACGGTCAAACTCCAGGCGACCTTCGACACCTACGCGGGCGAGTACGTGTACCACTGCCACATGCTCGACCACTCGGCGATGGGCATGATGGCGACCATGAAGATCGGCTGACCTCGACCCTCAACCGACCAACCACGCACCCGCCCGCAGGGGGAACCTGCACGCCCCGGGCTTCCATGAGGGATGGCCGGGGCGTGCAGCCGCGTCCGCTCCCGTTCGTATACTCGTGCGAGGTTCGCAACGGACGGGACAGTGACACAGTGAAGCTTGCCGAGGCGCTGGCCGAAAGGGCCGAAGCGTCACGCCGCGTGGAGCAACTACGGGCACGCATCGTCAGCAGTGCGCGCTATCAGGAGGGCGAGACGCCGGCCGAGGATGCGGCCCAGCTGCTGGCCGAGGCCGACGACGTACTGGGCACCCTGGAGACGCTGATCCGGCGGATCAACAAGACCAACGCCCTGACGGACATGGGCCAGGACGGCACCCTCACCGATGCCCTCGCACGCCGGGACACACTGCGGCTGCGCCACTCGGTGCTCACTGCCGCGGCAGACGCGGCGGCGGGCACCGGCGAGCGCGGCTACGGCCGCCAGCTCCGGTCGGAACTGATGATGCTCCCCGCGCTTCCGGTCGCCGACCTGCGCCGGCAGGCGGACGTGCTCGCCCGGGAGATCCGGGAGATCGACATGCGCATCCAGCGCGTGAACTGGGAGGTCGATCTGCTGGACTGAGCGGTCCCGGCAGAGCATGACGATGTGGAGCAGGTAGCCGTTTCGGAGGCGTGCACACACCGAGGGCCGGCGGTTTTCCGGTCCACTCCTGGCGCGTGAAGAGCAACGCGGGGGTTCGACTCCCCTCAGAACAGCGCAGCTCAGCACGGCGTACAGGTAAAGGTGCACAACGCACAGCACATCACCACGTGCAGATCCGAAGCGGCGAGGGCGGGTTCGGGGTTCCCACATCACATGATCGGTCCGGCGCGGCCATGACGATCTCCGTTGATTTCGGATGCGCCGTGTCGCCGCGCCGTGGTGGGATGCGCCGCATGAGTGATCTTCTGCATGCTCGTATCGAGCGGTACTACGCGACCGTGCCCCGGCTGTTTGCCGACGCCGAAGACTTCGGTCCGCTGCGGCTGTTCGTACGTAAGGAGCCGGGAACTCCGTACTACGGTGGTCCGAGTCACGCTCAGCCCACCGCAGAAGGATCCGGGAACGTAACTGCTGCCGACATCGCCCGGGTGCGCGCACGGCAGCGCGAACTCGGCGTGCCGGAAGCCTTCGAGTGGCTCGCCGAGGCGGCGCCGATGCTGCGTGCACGGATCGAGGCGGCGGGCCTCCCGGTGCAAGAGCGCCCGCTCATGGCCCTCGACCCGCACTCCCCGATGCCTGCGCAGGTGCTGCCGGACGGCGTGACGATTCGCGTGCTGACGGCCGACGACCCGGCCCTGCCCGAGACGCTCGCCCTGCCCCGCCTGGCCTTCGCCGCGGTGGGCACGGCGGTGGGGTCCTCGGGCCGCGCGGAACTGTTGGCAGTGGCCGAGGAACTGACCGCGGACGGCACGGTCGCAACCATTCGCCCCAGTGTCCGCGCCGGGCACAAGGTGCTCATCGCAGCCCTTGCCCCGGACGGTACCCCGCTCGCTGCCGGCCACTACCACCCGGCCGACGGCACCACGGAGGTCGGCGGTGTGGGCACCCTCCCCACCGCTCGCCGCCAGGGCCTGGCCGCGGCCGTCACGGCGGCCCTGGCCACCCATGCCCGCGACCACGGGGTGCGCACCGTCTTCCTCGCCTACGCGCAGGACAACGTCGCTCGTATCTATTCCCGCCTGGGCTTCCGGCCTGCCGGCATCACCCTTCTGATCGCCAACCAGCCCGCACGGTCGTAGGGGGGCAGGGGGTCACGTCGTGTCGAGTCACTGCTCGGCGATGAGGGCCGGAAGCTTACGCATGTCGTAGAAGACGACGGTGTCGCGGCCTTCGAGGCGTTCGGCCGGGGTGAGTCCGCCGGCGTAGCCGAAGGCGCGCATGCCGGCGGCGCGGGCGGCCTCGACGCCGGGGCGGCTGTCCTCGACGACCACGCAGGCTGCGGGATCGACGCCCATCTGCCGGGCCGCGTGCAGGAACAGGTCGGGGGCGGGCTTGCCGCGGGAGACCTCCGTGGCGCTGTAGATGCGGCCCGCGAAGCGTTCGTAGAGTCCGGTACGGCCCAGGGTGTGCCGCATCTTGTCGTGGGAACCGCTGGAGGCGACACAGGTCGGCAGGGTGAGCGCGTCGAGTGCCTCCGGCAGGCCCTCGACCGGGGTGAGCCCGGCGTCCACGGCCTCGCGGTGCAACTGCTCGAACCTCTGCGACCAGGTCGCGGCCGTCTCCTCGCCGAGCCGCTCGGCGACCTGTTCGCGGATGGCGGCGTGCGAGCGTCCGATGAAGCGCGCGACGACCTCCGCCTCCGTCAGCGGCCATCCCAGCTCGGCGCCGAGAGCAACCTGTACGCGTGCGGCGATGCGTTCGCTGTCGACCAGCACGCCGTCGCAGTCGAATATGACGAGTTCGATGGGCTTGATCATTTCCGCAGCATAGGGGGCCGGCCCGGTCATGAGGTGTTCTCCTTCTGCCGGGTGTCGAGGGCCGCGAGGGCTGCGGTGAGTTTGATGCGGTCGTTGTGGTCGGCGGGGTCCATGCCGGTGAGGGTGGCGATGCGGCGGATGCGGTAGTCCACGGTGTTGGGGTGGATGTGGTGCCGGGCCGCGACGTGCCGCCGGTTGAGGTTGCTCTGGAGGTAGAGCCGCAGCGTCGGCAGGAGGTGCGGCTTGTCGGCGATGGGGGCCAGCAGTTCGGCGAGGTGGTCGCGGGCCGCGCCGGGGCGGGTGAGCTGGTGCTCGATGAGCAGCTCGTCGAGGTGGTAGGCGCCGGGTGGCCGCTGGAAGACGACGGCGGTGTCCCGGACCTCCGTCGCCAGGCGGGCGGCGTCCGGGACTTGGTCTGGCGCACAGAGAGCGGCGCCGGCGGTCAGCGGGACTCCCGCGGCCCGGCTGAGATCCTCCATCGCGGCTGCCAGCCACGAGCGATGGTCCGGGTCCGCGGCGTCGGTACGGGGCAGCAGGGCGATGCCTTCGCGGGCGGTCATCTGGGCGAGGACGGGCCGGCCGATGCGCCGGTCGAGTTCGGCGCGGATCCTGCGTATCTTCCGGCGGGCGGCGACGGAGGTGTCGACGTCGTCGCGCAGCTCGTCGCGGTGGGTGCCTATGGCCAGGGCGAGTACCAGGTAGGCGGGGGGAAGGCTGGTGCCCGTGTGGCGGGCGACGGTGTGGATGTCGCTGCCGGTCAGCAGCGCGGAGAGCATCGTGTGGTGGGCGGCGCCGGTCTCACCGACCTGGGCCTGCCGCTCCTCGAGGTAGCCGGCGGTGACTTCGGCGACGGTGACGCGCAGGCCGGTCAGCAGAGCACGGTAGGCGATGTCCACCTGGTCCGCGGGCAGCCCGGTGCACAGGAAGTCGACGCACACCTGCGCGCCGAGGTAGTAGGCATCGACCACCGCCTCGATCGGCACGCCCTCCTCGGCTCGCCGGGCGGCCGAGGCGCGCTGGAAGGCACGCCACTCCGGCTCCAGAGGCTGACCGGTCCGCAGTGACTGGGCGATGCCTCGAATGCTCTGCTCGGTGACCCGGTTGACGTCATGCTGCAGTTGCTCGGCCGGCATCCGGCGGTAGACCGGTTGTTCGGCCATGAGCCGCGCGGTGATCTCCGTTTTCAGGCGGGGCAGTTCGGCCAGCATCCGCTCGGCCATGGCTCGCCCGGTCGTCCCGTCGTGTGTGCTATGAGCCATCACAAACAACGCCTTCCGGTGCTGCGGCGCGCCGCGCCGACCAGGGAACTCGGCACGAAGCCCATGCTAGGGCGCCGTTGACTTCCGGCCGTGTGATGTGCAGTACAGAGGAAGCGAGGGCGCGGGCTGTCCGCACGTACCAGCCGACGAGTCCGATGTTGTGATCCGTCACAGCACCGGCCCGCCGAACTCTGGGCTCCGGCCCGGGATCACCGGCACCGATACGCCCGCATGATGGAGCAACGCCTTACCGGCCGGTAACTCGCCGGACACGCGTCCGTCACGCCCAGGCCCAGGCTCCGGCAGGCCCCGGACCTGCGCCTACGCCTCTTCCGCACTTCCCGTGCGCCCCTCGAAGGAGTACGCATGATCAGACATGTCACGGCCCGTGCCCTGCTCCTCCCACTCGCCGCCGGCAGCCTGGTGGCAGCCGGCCTGGCCGCCGCCGCACCGGCAGCGGCTGCCCCGAGCGGTCCGACCGCGAGCGTCACCCTCGGCGACAGCTACATCTCCGGCGAGGCCGGCCGCTGGATGGGCAACTCCGCAACCTTCACCGGCAGCCGCAACGGCACCGACCGGGCCTGGACCGGCTATTCCTACGACCCGGCCCAGGTCTACGGTGCGACGGCCGTCAACGGCTGTGACCGCTCCGACGTCGCCGAGGTGCTCAGCGCCTCCACCGGGACGCAGAAGCAGATCAACCTGGCCTGCTCCGGCGCCGTCACCACCAACGTCTTCCGCGCCGCCGACGGCGGCCAGCCGTACCGGGGCGAAGCCCCGCAGGGCGACCAACTCGCCCTCGTGGCAGCGCAGAACAACGTCAAGCAGATCACGCTGTCGATCGGCGGCAACGATCTCGGCTTCGCGGACGTCATCGCCACCTGTGCCGCGGACTACCTCGCCTCGAGCACCACCTGCCACGCCTCGCAACAGGCCGCCATCGACTCCAAGATGCCCGCCGCAACGGCCGGTGTCGGCAAAGCGATCGACGAGATCCGCGCCGTGATGTCCGACGACGGCTACGCGCCGGGTGACTACCGCCTGGTGCTGCAGTCGTACCCGTCACCGCTCCCGCGCAGCGCGGAGAGCCGCTACCCGGAGACCGGTTCGAGCCGCTCCGACATCGGCGGCTGCCCGTTCTGGAACGCCGACCTGGACTGGACGCGGGACTCCGTGGTGCCGCAGATCACCAAGGCGCTGGCCGGGGTTGCGGCCACCAAGAACGTCCAGTTCCTCGACCTCTCGGACATGTTCCAGGGCCGCGAGGTGTGTTCCACGGCCACCCGGCAGCCCGCAGCGACCAGTGGGCCCTCCGCCACCACCAGCGAGTGGACGCGGTTCCTGGACATGGGCGGCCTGCGAGCCACGCAGGGCTCGGTGCAGGAGTCGATGCACCCCAACTACTACGGACAGAAGGCGATCGGACGCTGCCTGACCCTCCTGTGGGCGCGACCGACCGGCACCTACGCATGCCACAACACCCCCGGCCAGGACGCGACCGGGATGTATCTGACCGCCGAATAGCTCCCGCGCCCGCAGTCCCGCCCGTCATCCCCGCACGGGCGGGACCTGGCCGAGAAGGCCACCGCTGACCACACCCGCTCACGCCCTGCGCCGAGTGTCAGTGGCGGCTGGCGGCATGTAGATCATGAGCCGGATCATCTCGTACAACACCGCTGACAAAGCCGACGTCCTGGGATTCCTCGGAGGCGCCGGAAACCTCACGTCCGACCAGCAGCGCGTCCTCGGCATGGTGCGCGAGAGGGCGCAGAACAGCCAACTCGCACTCGACCGCCAAGGCCTCGACTGGGGCCTGTCCATCCCCGAGGCGCTCGACCACCTCGTGGCCGGTCACGCGAGTTCGGACGCCGGCTACGCGGCCGGCGCCTACTACCGCGCCCTCCAGCACATCATCGACTGCAACGGCTCTGATCCCAGCGACCTGGGCGTGTACTCCAAGCCCTCCACCTTCTTCAGTCTGGTCGACGACGAACTACGCCGCCTGAACGTGAGTGCCGATCTGCTCTTCCACGACCACCTGTTCTCGGGGCCACCGGAGGAGATCCCCTTCTTCATCCCCTATCCCGTGGATGGCCCGCACATCGGCATGTTCCCCTTGGCCAAGGCCAAGCCCGCTGCCGATGCCTACCGTGCCGTGCTGGACCAGATGGATCAGGGCTTCCGGTACGACATGCAAGAGCTGATCGGGAAGCTCGAGTTCGAGCACACCGAATGGGAGTACGCGACGAAGAACATCGACTGGTACACCCAGGACACGATCTTCTTCTCCATCACCGGGTAGCTCCTGGTCAGGTCAGGCGGTGTCCCCCGTCGACGTGGAGCACGGTTCCGCTGATGAATCCGTTGCGCATCACCGACACGAATGCCTGGGCGATGTCGTCGGGGGTACCGACCCGTCGGGCCGGGAGTCGCTCGGCCAGCTCGGCGAAGGCCGCCCGTTTGTCCATGCCGAGCTGGTCCCAGATGGGGGTGTCCACCCAACCGGGAGAGACCACGTTCACTCGTACCGGCGCCAGTTCGATCGCCAGCCCGTACGCCAGCGACGCGAGCGCGCCGTTGGCCGCGGCCATGATCGTGTTCGACCCGTTCGGCCGGTACGCGTTGATGCCCGAGGTGAACGTGATCGAGCCCGTGACCCGCCCGGACGCGTACTTGCCGACCAGCCAGGCACCGAGCAGCTTGGTGTCCAGGACGGCCCGTGCGGTGGCCGTGGCGACGTCGGCGGTCCGGCCGTACACGCCGTTCGCGTCCGCCGCGGTGACCATCACGTGCTCCACCTGCCCCACCTGGGCGAACAGTTCGGCCACGCCCTCCTCCCGCCCCATGTCGGCCACGATGGTGCTGATCTTCCCGTGCCCGGGACGCTCCAGTTCCGCCCGGGCCTTCGCAAGCCGGTCCGCGGACCGGCCGACGATCGTCACGTCCAGGTCCTGTGCGAGCAGAGTCCGGGCCAGGGCCAGGCCCATGCCGGAGCTGCCACCGATGATCATTGCGTCAGTCATGGGTCGAGGCTGCGCTGCCGGACCGGTTGCAAGAAGGCCGCGTGGTTCCTGGGTGCGCCACGGCCACCCAGGAGTGGATCACCCATGGCAGACTCGAAACCGTGAACGCGATGGCCGAGTTCCTTCGGATCCGGCGCGGGCGGATCGGCCCGGCCGACGTCGGGCTGCCCACCGGGCCGGGCGCCCGGCGCACACCCGGGCTGCGCCGCGAGGAGCTGGCCGCGCTGGCCGGTGTGAGCGTGGACTACTACATCCGGATCGAGCAGGGGCGGGAAACGGCCCCCAGCGACGCGGTGTTGGGCGCGTTGGCCCGGGCCCTGCGGCTCACCGACGACGAGCACGCCCACCTGCTCGGACTCGCCGACCAGGTCGCCGGGCGGACGCCGCGCCGCAGGCCCGCCGCCCCGCGATCGGCCGGCCCTGGCCTGCGGCTCCTGCTGGAGTCGGTCCGGCCCAGCCCGGCGTACGTACTCGACGAGGTCAACGACGTACTGGCCGCCAACCCGGAGGGCCTTGCGCTGATGCCCGGGCTCGGTGACTGGCCACCCGGGCAGCGCAACACGATCCGCTACACCTTTCTGCACGCTGCCGCGCGGACCCTGTTCGCGGACTGGGACCGGGTGGCCCGCAACTGCGTCGCGCACCTGCACACGGCCCAACTGACCGCCCCGGAGCCCACCGCCGCGCTGGTCGCCGAACTGTCCGAGAGCAGCGCTGAGTTCGCCGCGCTGTGGCGCCGGCACGAGGTATGGGTCAAGCGAGCCGGCCAGACCGCGTTCCGGCACCCGGTGATCGGCGCGATCACGCTCGCCAACGAGGTGCTCGGCACCGTCGGCGACGGCCGACGCATGCTGATCTACCAGGCCCCGCCCGGCACGCCCGAGCACGACGCCCTGGTCCTGCTGGCCATGACCACCGAGGGCGTGGGCACTTCGTGAACTCTCGGTCGAAGGCGGCGGTTGCGCGCCGCGGCCTCGACGAGACAATTGCGTTGTCTGTGCTAGCTGTTGCTCCACAATGGGCTGATGGACCGTCGTCTCGTACTCCTCGATGCCCCGTCGAATCTCGGCCTCAGGCCGCCCGCCGAAGGGGCCGTACCCGGGTGTTACAAGCTGGCCGGTGCCCTGCGCGAGCAGCGGCTGCTGGCACGGCTCGGTGCCGACGAGGGAGGAGTCGTCGTGCCGCCCCGCTATGACCGCGGGAACTGGAAAGAGGGCGACGGGGTTTTCCACGCGGAGGCCATCGCCGCGTACACCCGCAAGCTCGCCGACCGTATCGAACGGCACGTGCGCGCCGGGGAGTTCCCCGTGGTTCTGGGCGGGGACTGCTCCATCCAGCTCGGTGCCTCGCTCGCGCTCCGCCGTATCGGGCGGTACGGGATAGCCGTGATCGACGGATCCGCCGACTTCCGGCATCCCGGCAACTCCGACCGCGTCGGGGCCGCAGGTGGTGAGGAGCTGGCCCTCGCGACCGGTCGCGGGCAGGCGGACCTCACGGATCTCGAAGGGCTGCGGCCGTACGTGCGGGAGAGCGACGTCCAGGTCTTCGGCATCCGGGACTACGACGAGGAGCGCACGGAACTCACCGACTCGGGCATCACGAGTACGACGGTGGGGGAGATCAGAGAGCGTGGTGCCCGGCAGGCGGCCGACGCGGCGCTGCGAACGCTGGAGGCGCCGGTTCTCAACGGCTTCTGGGTGCACCTGGACGCCGACGTCCTGGATCCATCGGTGATGCCCGCCGTGGACAGCCCGGACGACGGCGGGTTGCTGCCCGCCGAACTCGCGCCGCTGCTACGGAGATTGGTCGGTTCGCAGCGGTGCGTCGGGGTCAACATCACCATCTACGACCCCGATCTCGACCCGGACGGCTCCTGCGCGGCGCTGCTCGCCGATCTGCTCGTTTCGGCTCTCACCCGGTCCTGACAAGCTGCGCTGGGCGGGCGCCGGTAGGTTTCGGCCAGTGAGGCGATGGTCTCCGCCATCAGGTCCCGTAGCTCCGTGGGCGTGAGCACCTCGGCCTCGGCACCGAGGCGTAGCAGGGTGCCGGCGGCGTGTTCGACGGACTCGATGGGGATGACGACCTGGATCCGGCCGTCAGGGCCCGGTGGCCCGGCGCTGTTCTGGGCTGCGTGTGCCACCGCCGGCTCGACGAGGTCCGGAAGTCGTTCGAGGATCTGTGGCGACAGCCGTACCACCGCTTCGCCCTGGAAGCGGCGGGCGTCGAACTCGTCCAGACAGGACCGCCAATGGGCGGCCAGGTCAAAGTCCTCGGGTCTGTCGAAGCGGTCCTGCAGTACCTGGACGCTGAGGATCTGGGAGACGCGATAGGTGCGGACGGCGTCTGGTCGGCCCGCCACCAGGTACCAGTGGCCGGACTTGAGCACCAGCCCGTAGGGCTCCAGTGTGCGGGTCACCTCCTGGGGTGCCTGCCACCTTCGGTAGCGGACCCGGATGCGGTGCTGCCGCCACACGGCGTCGGTGACGGTGGCGAGGTGCGGGGCGGGATCTGATACGGCGTACCAGGCAGAGGTGTCCAGGTGAAATCGCTGCCGTATCACGTCGGCCCGGTCGCGCAGCTCGTCAGGCAGCGCGGCCGTCAACTTGAGCTGGGCGGTGGCGAGTACGGTGCCCAGGCCGAGGTCGGCGGCCGGTCCGGGCAGTCCGGACAGGAAGAGCGCCTCCGCCTCGTCGCGCGTCAGCCCGGTCAGCCGGGTCCGGTACCCGTCGAGCAGCCGGTAGCCACCGTCGTGACCGGGGTCGCCGTAGAGGGGGACACCGGCTGCGGCGAGCGATTCCATGTCCCGGTACACGGTTCGGACGGACACCTCCAGTTCATCGGCCAGCTGCTGGGCGGTCATCCGGCCGCGGGTCTGGAGCAGCAACAGGACGGACAGAAGTCGGCTCGCACGCATGAGGGAAGTCTGCCCCGGTTCCCTGACAGAGGCCGTCAGGGAACCGGGGCAGCTGCCGGGTCCGAGGGTCAGGGCAGCGGGATGCGGACGACCTGCGGGTCGTGGTCGCTCTGCTGGTTGGCGAACTCGGAGTTGATGTGCACGACGTCGTAGCTGTACGCCTTGGAGGCGAGGCCGGACGACAGCAGGATGTGGTCCAGCACCTGCGAGTTGCCCTCGTAGTCGTAGGTGTAGCGCTCCGCGTCGGGCAGCGTGCGGGGCAGGTCCGTGAGGGCGTTGTTCGCGGTGAGGATGTCAGCCGTCTGGGAGAACTCGAAGTCGTTCAGGTCGCCCAGCACGATCACCGAGGCGTTCGCGTCGACGGCCAGGATCTGGTCGACGAAGTTCTTCACCACGGTCGCCTGGTTGTGCCGCTGCGTCTCCGAGGAACGGGTCGGCGGCTGGAAGTGACCGAACAGAGGCTGGTCGCCGCCCTTGGAGTTGAAGTGGTTGGCGATGACGAAGACCGGCTTGCCCTGCCAGGTGAACTCACCGGCCAGTGGCTTGCGGCTGGAGGAGAAGGCCGAGTTGGCCGGGTCGATGCGGCCGGGCGAGTACTTCAGCGACGGCACACCACCGGTGTTGACGACAGCGTTCGCGGTGGTGGCGGTTCCGCCGGCACGGTCCACGAAGGCCAGCCCACGGTCGGCGCGGTACATGAACACCTGGCGGATGTTGCCGCCCGGCTCGCCGCCGTCGGTGTTGTTCTGCGGGTTGATCTGCCGGTAGCTGTAGCTCGGGCCGCCCGCCGCGGTGATCGCGGCGATCAGCTTGCTCATCGTCTGGTCACAGGCGACCGTGCCGCTGTCCGTGGCACCGTCGTTGTCCTGGATCTCCTCCAGGGCGACCAGGTCGGGCGACTTGAGGTTGCCCACGATCTGACCGGCGAGTCCGTCGAACTTCGCCTGCGGGTCGGACGGGTCGAGGTTCTCGACGTTGAAGGTGGCCGTGGACATCTCGCCGGCGGCGGGTGCCTGGGTGGTCTCGGGCGTGATGCCGCCGCTCGTCACCGTGGGGGTGGTGGAGGGGAGCAGCTTGAAGTCGCCGAAGGAGTAGTCGAGTACGCCCGTGGTGGCACCGGACAGGGTGTCGCCGACGTTCGTGGTCGGGGTGGGAGCGAGCGCGTCGTCCAGCAGCACCCGCTCCGGGTTGGTGTCGTTGGACTGCAGCACGATGCCGCCGCGGTTGGTGCGGGTGGTGCTGCCCTGCGGGACGACCGGGATCTCGCCGTACTTGGTGCGCGGGCCGACCACGGCGGCGTCGTCGATCTCGACGCGCATGCCCTCCATCGACTCCCAGAAGTCGATGCCGTCGGTGGCCGGGTCGAAGACGCCGCTGTTCTCCACGTCACCGGTGGCGTCGTCCTCGATCACGGAGGCCGGCGGGACCCGGCCGCCGGAGCCCACCAGGGTGGGGGCGGGCAGCGCCACACCGCTAGCCACGACCTTGATCGTCGGGCTGGTGAGCTCGGTGGTGGTCAGGTTGTTGGTGCCGCTGGTGCCGCCGGGGCGGAACTCGTTGACCGTCCCGCTGACCGTCACCGAGTCGGCGACCGAGACCGTCGGGGCGGTGCTGGTGTAGACGAAGATGCCCTCGCTGGTGGCGGGGTCGGCGTCGGGCTGCGGGTCCTGCATCCAGAAACCGGTGCTGGACTTGGCGGTCACCACGCCGGCTATGTCGCTGACGCTTTTTCCGTTGAGCGGGGAGTTGTGGGAGGCGCCCTGGATGTCGCGGATGTGGGTGCCGCCGCCACCGCCGCCACCGGTGGAGCTGGAGTTGCGCGGCGTGGGCGCGGAGACGCTGAAGTCCGCGGAGTTGTTGTCGGTGTCGGTCGCGCCGCCGCCGGCCCGCAGCGCGGCGGTGGTGTTCGACAGGTTGCCGGTCGGCGAGCCCTCGTACGAGCTGGCGCTGCTGCCGTAACCCACGAAGTCCCGCACCCCGGCCTGGGTCGCGCAGCCGGTGGAGCAGGTCAGCGCGGTGGTGTTGGTGACCAGGGCCACCTTCGCGGCGCTCGCGCTCATCGAGATGGTGCCCGTGGCGTCCGGGGTGGGCAGCGCCGAGCCGCTGCCGGCGCCGGCGGCTTCCTGGACCAGGTAGTAGTGACCGGGCGCGATGGTGCCCGACAGCGCCGTCTTCGACCAGACGGAGCCGGACGCCGAGGCGTACTGTACGGTCCAGCCGGCTACGGACACCGCGGTCGTACCGCGGTTGTACAGCTCGATGTAGTCATTGGTGTACGGGGCCCCCGAGTTGCCTCCGCCGCCGAAGACCTGGCTGATCACGATGTCCTGGGACACCGCGTACGCGGCGCCCTGGGACGGCGCGAGAAGCGCGGCGACGGCGGCCGTGGTGGCCGCTGCCGCCGCTACTCGGCGCGCTGCCTTTCTTCCCGACTCTCCTGTGGCTGACGACTGCACTGGATGCCTCCCGACTGCGGGCGAAACCGAACGCCGGGAACATTGGCAGCGGAAGCCGCACCTACGCGCGTCAACCGGCCAACATCCAGTGAACAAAAACAGAAGCGGAAGGCGCTGGCTGCACGTTGGACGGGACTGGGGTGGACACCATGCCGACACCGCCCACACCAGCAGCCCGACCAACCCCGCGCACCTATGCGGTCACAGCACTAGTGATGGGCCTCGCGGTCGAGGACGCGGCGGGCTGCTTCGGCTTCTGCGGCGGGTGGGGACAGTTCGTCGAGGGTGTCGAGTTCGTCGTCCGCTTCCAGTTCCCGTTCCCAGGCGGCTGCGAGCCGTTCCTGTTCGTCGCGCGGCTTGGCGCCGACGGTCTCCCGGTGATCCGGGTCCAGCGCCGCCAGGAATCGTCGAACCGCGTCGCTCGGCATGCAGTGCTCCTTGTCACGGGGGAGTGGTGCCGCTTTCGGCTCAGCATGGCCAAGCGGTCGCGGCCCGGCGGCCCGACACGGCCTGGAACCACTCTGATGGCCGAGCCGCCCGCGGCGAGGTGAACGGCAGGGTTCGTTCCACGCGAGGTATGTGCGTTGCTCTGGTGCGCCGCGATGGCCAACCGACTCACGGGCGCGGGCCCAGAAGAGTATGGGTGCCCAGTACTCTCACCAGCGTGGGGCTGGACATCACTGTGATGATTGCGGACTGTTCGTGGCTGGGGGAGGTTCCGCCATCGGAGCGGGTGCCGCGGCTGAGGGATGCGTGGTACGACGACGAGACGGGGCTGTGGGATCACGATGCGCCGGAGGTCGAGAGCGGCTGGGTGTGGCCGCAGGGGTCCAACCGCACCTCCTTCGCCGTGTACGAGTTCCTGCACACCTGCGGTTCGTTCAAAGCGCACTTCTGGGCAGGGCAGCGGTGGGAAGCCGTCCGTGACCATGTTGATCCTGTGGCGCGGGCCGAAGTGGACACGTTGCTGCGCGGGTTGATCTGGTGCGGTCTGGACGGCGAGGCGCAGCACACCGATGTGGGCTTCTTCGGCGAGGATGCCTACGGCGTGCTGCTCGCGCGGTCACCGGACAGTGTGCGGGAACTGGCCGCAGCGTGGGAACGGGTACGGCCTTGCCTCGGCGGGATGGAGGGGGCCTTCACCGAGTACGCCGCGGACCCCGACGGGTGGGTCGGCGACTTCAGCGCGTTCATGCGCCTACTGACGGAGTGGGGACACGTCCTCACCGAAGCCGCCCGACGACGGTGGGGTGTCGTGGGACTGAGCGAGTAGCCCGGCCGTCGGGTGCCGCGCTTCTCAGCCCTCGTCGAAGAGCAGGTCTTCGGCCGGGTGCGTCATGCGGACGGTGTGGCCGTTGGTGACGGTGACGACGTGGTGCAGGCCCACGAGCCGCTCCCCGGTGGACAGGACCGTCAGCATGTCCTCCTTGCCGGCGAGGTACGCGGGGAAACAGGAGACCGGCATGCCCAGGTGCATGTAGTCCACCAGCCGCCGGAACAGCTTGGGCAGGATCACGACGTTGTCGGTGATGGCGGACAGGTCGCTGACCTTGAATCCGGAGGTGGTCACGTCCTCCTGCCACAGACCCTGGTGGGCCGTACGGGCGCTCTGCGCGACGCTGGTGAGTTCCTCCCTCAGGTCGCGGAACAGGCCGGTGTAGAAGGTCGGGTACACCAGGCCCAGTGAGGTCAGGTGGTGGTTGGCGGTCTGCCGTAGCAGCGGCACGTCGACCGTGACGGCCGTACCGCTGGCCGCGGGAGGGGCGCCCCGGCCGACGAAGGCCACGGCGCGGTTGTGGATGTCGCCGCCCGCGGTGAGGACGTAGCCGGGTGTGGTTTCGGGCGTCGAGGCGGTGACCGTCTCGTCCGGCTTGCGCTGTACGTCGTTGAAGCCGAGGAACGTGAGGAGTTCCGCCGCGGCGGCGTGACCGAACTGCAGAGGTTGGTGTTCTCCGGCGTAGTGGGTCTCCAGCGCGTCGATGGCCTCGAAGCGGAGCTTGGCCTCGCCGGTGGTGGTGGCATTGACCGGGTGCTGGCCGCCGACGAGCTTCCAGTCGTTCGGGTTGTCGGCGACGAAGTGGACGGTGTCTCCGTCCGGCTGAGTGTTCTTCAGGCGGAACTTGCCCTGAATGAGCGTCATGGGCATGGCGACTCCGGTGGGGACGGGCAGGGAGGAGACGGGGAGCACCGCCGTACGCACACATGGGCCCGGCTCGAACGTACGGGCAAATTGCTCATAATGGACAACTTAGTGGCTACTCGGGTAGTTCGTCCCCTAGGCGCGCGGAACTCGTTGACCCCCGGCACCCGCAGGGCCCGTGATGAACTGAATCAAGAAGCCCGGTTGTTCACGGCCGAGCAGTCGAGTTCCATGAGAATGTCGGCGCGAGCGTAGTAGTCGGCCACCGGCAGGCGGTCGCGGGTGATCCTGACGAACCCGGCGTCCTCGTAGAGGTGGATGGCGGGGGCAAGCTTGCTGTTCGTGCCCAGGAAGAGGCGGTTTCCGCCGAGGGTCCGGGCACGGTCGATCGCCGCGGTGACGAGCAGGCGGCCGATGCCGTGTCCCTGTGCGGCGGGGGCCACGGCCATCTTCGCCAGCTCGAACACCCCGTCCGGGCGGGCCAGCAGAGCCACGCACCCCACAACCGTGCCGCTGTCCGGCTCGCGCGCCAGGAGCACGTCCCCGCCCGGGTCCACGATGTGGCCGAACGGATCCCCGAGAACGGCCCGGTCCTCTTCCTCCAGGGTGAACAGGCGCGAGATCCACTCCTCGTTCAGCGCGCGGAACGCGTCGGCGTCACTCCGTGAGGCGATCGAGGAGACCACTGTCGGGGCAGAGGTGTACGACATCAGGCGGGCTTCCTTTCGGGTCAGGTGGGACTGCTTACCAGCCTCCGGTCCCGTCGACCGATACGTCCAATACAAATCCCGGTCACCATCGATAAGCTAAAGCTATGGATCGGCACATCGAGTTCCGTCATCTGAGGTACTTCCTGACCGTGGCCGAGGAACTGCACTTCGGTCGTGCCGCCCAGCGGCTGCACATCGCGCAGCCGGCCCTGTCCCTGCAGATCAAACAGCTTGAGAAGCTCGTCGGCGTCGAGTTGCTCCGGCGGACGTCCCGCAGCGTCCGCCTCACCGAGGCGGGACTGACGTTCCAGGCACGTGCGCGGGACCTCCTGGGCCGTCTGGCGGCCGACCTCGACGAAGCCGGCCGTGTCGGTCGCGGCGAGGCCGGTCGTTTGGACGTCGCCTTCATCACCTCCGCCACGACGATCGTCAGCGAGCGGCTCCGGGCCTTCTCCCTCCGCCGCCCGGACGTCCAGGTCAAGCTCCACGACGGGTTCACCGTCGACGTCCTGGCGGCCCTCGAGAGGGGCACGGCCGATGTCGGGATCGTGCGGGACGCCGATGAGCGGGACGACATCGACCTGTCGCTGTTGACGGCGGAACGGTTCGTTGCCGTCGTCCCGGCAGAGCACCCCGCTGCGAGGGGTGAACAATTGGAGGCCGCCGCGCTGGGCGGCGATCCGCTGATCCTCTTCCCGCGGTCAGCCGGGGCTCACGCGTTCGACGTGAACACGCAGCCGTTGCGGGACGCCGGCATCGACGTCCAGGCCGCCCAGGAGTTCTCGAACTGGCACACCATCATCACGTTCGTCGCCGCCGGCCTCGGCGTCACCATCGCCCCGCACAGCGTCACTGCACGGCTCCCCCCAGGCGTCCGAAGACTCGAACTCGACGGACCTCCCGCAGTGAGCCGGATCTTCATGGCCACCCGCCGAGGAGACGACCGTCCCCTCGTGCGCGCCTTCGTCACAGCGTCCGAGACGCTGACGGGCCATCCCGACGACCGGCTGACAGAGTTGTCCGGATCGCCGTGATCGCATGGGCCACCGCACCCCACGGCTACAGCAGGGCCTGTGCCGGAACGGCGAACTGCCCGGTGACGCCGATTGCGGCGCGCACCCCGTGACGCGCCCCGTGGGGGACGACGCGCGACCCACTGATCGCTGATCTTCTCGTTGGTGCCGCCCGGACCCTTGGCCCAGCGCTCTTGAACGAATCGGACAGCGGTCCGGTTCGCTAGAGTCCCGGCTGATGGACATAAACGATCTTACGTCTGCCGAGCTGCGGGTCTGGCAGGCCTTTCCCAGGGGCATGTCCGTGGACTTCCGGGCCGCGGACGACGTGGACACGGCGCAGGGCGCCGACTGGAGCCCGGAACGGACTGTCAGGGCCGCCGTGGTGCGGGCTCTGCTTCTCAACGGCCCCTTGGAAGACGGGGAGATACCCGCCCTCAGACTCAAGGGCGCGCGGATCACCGGGATCCTCGATGTGCAGTACGGCACGATCGACCACGCCATCGAGCTGACCGACTGCTACTTCGAGGAAACACCTCTGCTGTACGCCGCCCGGCTTCGCCAGCTCAACCTGAGCGGCTCCGTACTGCCCGGGCTGGCCGCCGCCACCGTGCGGGTGGAGGGCATGGTGCAGTTGAGCGACTGCCGGTTCCTCGAGCCGGTGCGGCTCGGCGGGGCACACATCGCCGGGGCGCTGTTCCTGAACGGATGCGAGATCACCCCGCCGGACACCACGTGGCCTGCGCTCCGGCTCGACTATGCGACCATCGGCGACAACCTGTGGGCACCCGGACTGCGAACGTACGGTGAGGTGCGTCTCAGCGGTGCCTCGATCGCCGGGTCGGTCAGCCTCGACGACGCACGGCTCAGCCACCCGGACAGCGTCGCTCTCGACGGGCAGACCCTCGTCGTCGGCGCCGACTTCCGCCTGCGGCGCGTGCACACGCAAGGCTGGGTCGGCTTGCGGGGCGCCCGTGTCACCGGGCGGCTCGACCTGTCGTACGCACATCTGTCGAACCCCGGCGACGCGGCGCTGCGCGCGAGCAGTTGCACCATCGGGGAACTCTGGGTGCGCAGGAGTCCGCCCATGCAGGGCACCCTGAACCTGCGCCGCGCTCAGATCGAGGTGCTGTTCCTGGAACCGGAGGCGGTTCCGGACACGGTGCTCCTCAACGGCCTCGTCTACACCCACCTCACCCCGCACGAGCCCGCAGAGCGCCGCCTGCCCATGCTGGACAACGACAGCGAGGGCTATCTCCCGCAAGGCTACGAGCAGCTGACCGCCGCGTTCCTCCGCGTCGGCGACGACCACGCCGCCCGTGTCGTCCAGCTCGCCAAGCTCCGCAGACACCGCCGGACCCTGCCCTGGTACGGCCGCGTGTGGGGGATCCTGCAAGAGGTCACGGTCGGCTACGGCTTCCGTCCCATGCTCGCCTGCATGTGGCTGCTGTCCCTGCTGGCCGTCGGCTCAACCGCGTACGGCCTGCACCACCCACCCCCGCTCAAGGCGTCCGAGGCACCCGACTTCAGCCCGGTGTTCTTCACGCTCGACCTGCTGTTGCCGGTGATCTCCTTCGGCCAGGAAGGGGCGTTCGCCCCGAAGGGCTGGTACCAGGCTCTCTCCTACGCACTCGTCATCGCCGGCTGGATTCTGGCAACGACGGTCATCACCGGCGTGACGCGAACCGTCAGCCGTCAGTGACCGCCGATGGGCATGGCAAAATGCGACCAGCTGGAGCCTTACCGGAGCCACCGTTGCATAATTCGTGCCGGGGCACCGCCCCGATGCCCGCGGAGGACACGATGACGATTCCGGTGCAGGTCCGGCTCCAGGCAGCAGCCGTACGGGCAGCCTTTGCGTTGCCCCGTCCGCTGCGGCGGCTGATCGCGGGCGCGCCAGTGCGGCGGGACGGTCAACAGCTCGCCCTCGATGCGCAGTTGCTGCTGCGCCTGCAGCAGCTCTCCGGCCATCAGCTGGTCAGCCCCGGCGGGGTCGGCCCCTCCCGGACGGAGCTGGATCTCGGCCGGCATCTGGTGAGCGGCCGGCCGTTCGAGCCGGTGGCCACGCGGGAGATTTCCATCCCTGTCGAGCACGGCGAGTTGGCGGCGACCCTGTACACGCCGGCCGGACTGGACGGGTCGTCCGGGCTGCTGGTCTTCTTCCACGGTGGAGGCTGGGTGATCGGCAGCCGGAGGAGTCACGACAACACCGTGCGCTTCCTCGCCCAGCGGGCGGGCGTGCGAGCGCTGTCCGTGGAGTACCGGATGGCTCCCGAGCACATCTTCCCCGCGGCCGTCGACGACGCACTGGCAACCTTCGACTTCGCCCACGCCAAGGCCGCGGACCTCGGCGCCGACCCGGCGCGGATCGCTGTCGGCGGGGACAGCGCGGGCGGCAACCTGGCCGCCGTCACCGCCCAGTTGGCAACCCGGCGCGGCGGACCGGCGCCCGCCTTCCAGCTGCTGTTCTACCCCGCGACCGACGCCTCGCGGCATCGGCGCTCCCGGGAACTGTTCGCCGACGGGTTCTTCCTCACCAGCGCCCACATGGACTGGTTCGCCGACCACTACGCGCCCGAGGGCGTGGACCGCACGGATCCCCGGCTCTCCCCGCTGCTCGCCACCGACCTCACCGGCCTGCCGCCCGCCTACATCGCCACCGCGGGCTTCGACCCGCTCCGCGACGAGGGCGAGGCATACGCCCAAGCCCTGTCCGAGGCCGGGGTGAAGGTCGCGCTCAGCCGCCAGCCGGACCTCTTCCACGGATACATCAACTTTCTGGGCCTCGGCCACCGCTTCCGCGAGGCCACGTCCGAGGCCGCGGGCGCACTGAGACTGGCCTTGAGCCCTCGGTGAGCCACCGGTGGCTCCGCCTGTGACGAACGCGCCGCCGCCGTACAGAGGGGGAGTGTTGAAGGACCGCGGGCCGGTCCTTCAATGCGTCACTCTTCGTGGGTTCGGCGCGGAATGGCATCGCTTGACAGTGCGATGAGGCTCGGTATTAGCTAGGTAGCGAGTTGATCACGGGGTGCGGGTTTGAGCGCGCCGTGCAACACGGGGGATGAAAGTGACGTGCGCAGCGGCGGCGGGCTGTGTTTTGTTTATCGCGCCGGTCTTTGTGGCGCATTTGCGATCGTTTCCCCTTGTGCATTGCCGACCCTTCACCCGGTTGCAAAGCCGTTGAGATATCAATCGACTACGGGGGGACAGGGTAGGCATGGTGGAATCGCGTTCTTGGGGACGGATGAACGACGATTCGCCGGCGTTCCCCTGGGTTGTTTCCGCGCCGACAGAAGAGGCCTTGCGCGCGAGGGCACGACAGCTGCAGGAGTACCTTGACGTCCGGCCCGCGTGGGCCGTCGCTGACATCGGACACGCACTCCTCGCGGACGCGGACGGCACCACCGGACGGCACCGCGCCGTGCTCATCGGCGCCGGCCGCGACGAACAGGGCCTTGGGTTGCGGGCGTTGGCGGACGGCACCGCCGCGCCCAACCTCGTCACCGGAACAACCCACGACGGCACGGCGCCGGTGTTCGTGTTCCCCGGACAAGGCGCCCAGTGGCCCGAGATGGCCCGCGAGCTCCTGCATTCCTCACCCGTCTTCCGGGACTGCCTGGAGGAGTGCGCCGAGGCGCTGCAGCCGTACGTCGACTGGTCCCTGGAAGATGTTCTGACGACTGATCAGGACCACGCCGTCTGGGCGCGGCCGGACGTCGCCCAGCCCGCGCTCGTCGCCGTGATGATCTCCCTCGCCGCCCTGTGGCGTTCCGCCGGGGTCGAACCCGGCGCGGTCGTCGGCCACAGCACGGGCGAGTTCGCCGCCGCCCACGTCGCCGGCGCCCTCGCACTCTCCGACGCCCTGCGCGCGGTCGCCGCCTTCAGCCGGGCCCAGATGTCCCTGGTCGGCCACGGCGAGATGCTCTCCGTGCTGCTCCCCGCCGAGCGGCTGCGCCCGCGCCTGGAGCCGTGGGGCGCCCGCCTCGCGATCGCCGGCATCAACAGCCCTGCGTGGACCGTCGTCTCGGGTGACACCGAGGCCGTCACCGCCCTGCGCGCCGAACTCGTCGCCGACGGCGTGCGCGCCCTGCTGATCTCGGTCGGCTACGCCGCCCACTCCCCGCAGATCGAGTCCGTACGCGACCGGCTCCTGCACGACCTGGCCCCCATCACCGGCGGCCCCTCGGCCGTCCCCTTCTACTCGGGCCTCACCGGCGGCCGGTACGACACCACCCGGCTCCGCGCCGAGTACTGGTACCAGATGGTGCGCGGCAGCGTCCTGTTCGAAGCCGCCGTCCGAGCCGCGCTCACCCAACAGCCCGCGGCCTTCATCGAGATCAGCCCGCACCCCGTGCTGACCCTCGGCGTCCAGCAGATCCTGGACGACGCCGGCAGCGACGCCCCCGTCGTCGGCACCCTGAGGTGCGACGAGGGCGGCCGGGCACGGTTCCTGACCAGCATGGCCGAACTCCACGTGCAGGGCGGGTCGGTGGACTGGGCCGACGGCCTCGCCGGCAGCGACCCGCGCCCCGTCGAGCTGCCCGCAGCCGACTTCGGCGCACCCCAGGAGCCGGACCGGCCGGCCGTCGCCTCCCGCTTCGCCCACTGCCCGACACCGAACTGCCACGCGCCTTCATGACGTTGGTGCGCACCGAACTCGCCGCGGTGCTGGACGACCAGGCCGCCGTTGCGGCCGACTCCGCGCCTTCCGTGACCTCGGCATCGACTCCTCGGGCGCCGTCGCGCTGCGCAACCGGCTCGTGTCCGGGGCCACGGTGATGGACCTGCAGGGCGGGATGGTCCGGGCCAAGGGCAGCGACTACGCCCTCGGCCGGTACAGGAGTCGTTTCACCACCGTCCGCGCCGTGTGCGGACCCGGCAGCAGCGCGACGGCCCCGAAGCTGCTGGACGTCACCGCCCGCGCCGACTACGAGGACGTCTCCGCGGCAGACCGTCAGCACCTGGCCCGCATCGCCCGCTCGGCCGACGAGAAGCTCACCCACCGGATCGGCTGCGAGACCCGGCTGCCCGACCGCGCCCTGGCCGTACCCGTCCGCGACGCGAACCCCGTCGCGAGCTGCCTGCTGGCGGTCAGCCCCGACCAGGTGGGCCGTATCGCAGGCGGCTGTCCGACGACAGGCGCGACTTCGTGGGCGGCGCGCTGATCGCAATGTCAGTGCCCCCTGCCATCATCCCGCCATGTTCTACGACGCCTTGGTGGCCGCATCCCGAAGGAACGACTCGCTCGACGCCGTGAGGACCGGCGCGCTCCACCGTGTCCGCTGGCTCGCCGGCCTCCTGGAACGTCAGCGGGCCGAGTTCCTGCGGTCCAGGGGGCGCGAGCACCGGGGATCCGAGCCGGTCGGCACGTCGGCCGAGGCCGAGATCGACGGGCGGCTCGCGGCCTGCACGGACGAGGAGGGCAGGGCCGCGGTTCTGTGCCTCATGCTGGCCGCCCGCTTCGACGACATCAGCTTCTGGGACTACGAGACCGAGCTCGGGCGCCTGATCTCGCGGGTGCGCGGCTGGACGCCCGACGAGGTCGCGGTGATGCTGCTCCGCGCCACCGAGTACGACATGGGGTTCTGGTTCGCCAATTCGCTGCGGCTGGTGCTGAACGCCGCGGATCAGCTCGACCCCGACGGCCGCCGTGCGGTCCTGCCCTGGCTGCGGCACGTACACACGAAGCTCATGAACACCACGGTCGAGGCGCGCCTGTACGCGTCGCTCGCCCAGCGCCTCCGCGCACTGCTCGCGACCGTGGACGAGGCGCACATCCCCGAAGGACTGATACCCGCGGACGCTCCCTGGGCCGCCCCGCTGAGCGAGCGCGCGAAGACCTCTCCGACACCGGAACTGGCGAGCTTCGTACGGCACTTGGCGAGCCTGTCGGGGCCGCGTCCTGCGCAGAGGTGGCGGCGGACGTGCCTCGAACTCGCGGACGCTGCGTCGGCGAGGGACCTCGTGGCCGACGTCCTGCGGGCGCTGGCCGAGGACGATCCGCTGTGCAGCAGGAGAAGCGGGGCGCACACCGGCTGGCTGCACAGCGGTTACCACTACCACTACCTCGTCCACCAGAACGACGGTGACCTGGCGCGCGGCGTCGTCTGGGCGGCTGCGCTGACCGGCGGCCCGGCCGTGGTGCAGCACCTTGCCGCGCTCGCGCTGCGGACCTGCGGCCACGGAACTGGTGTGACCGACGACCTCAAACTCGCGGGCGCGGCGGTCAACGCGCTGGCCGAGACCGGCGATCCGGCCTCTCTGGAGGCCCTGTGGCGGCTGCAGTCCCGGATCAAGCACCGGGCTCTGCGCAAGCAGCTCGACACCGCGCTGGTGACGGCAGCGGGGAAGCAGGGCATCACAGCGGCGCAGCTCGTCGAACGCAGCGTGCCGGACCACGGACTGGCGCCGGACGGCTCGCTGGAACGGGAGCTGGGCGGACACCGGGTACGGGTGTCGATCGAGGAAGCGGCCACCGTGCGGCTCACGTTCACCCGCCCTGACGGGAGCACGTCCCGTACGGCCCCGGCGGCGGTGAAGGACGGCTTTCCGGACGTGTTGCGGGAGTTGAAGGCCTTTGCGAAGGAAGTGCGGGGGACACTGTCGGGGGAGCGGGCTCGCATCGAGGCCCTGATGTCGGCCGGGCGCGAGTGGCCGTACGACGAGTGGTGCCGCTACTACCGTGACCATCCGGTCACCGGGACTCTCGTCCGCGGCCTGATCTGGGAGTTCCGGGACGCGGACGGCGAGTGGCGTGCGGCGGAACCCATGGCTGAGCCGCCCGGCCGGTCCGAGCGGGTCCGCTTGTGGCATCCGATCCGGGCGTCGGCGGACGACATCAGGGAGTGGCGGGAGAGGCTCGTCACCGATCGGCTGCGGCAGCCGTTCAAGCAGGCCTTCCGGGAGATCTACCTCCTCACCCCGGCGGAGGAGGAAACGGGCGTCTACTCCAACCGGTTCGCCGCCCACATCGTCCACTACCGGCAGCTCTACGCGCTGTTCAAGGAACGCGGCTGGCAGGCCAACTTCCTCGGCCGGCACGACGGCGGCTACGACGGGACGGCACGGGCCGAGTTCGGCGACGGCGAGTGGCGGTCCTGCTTCCACCACGAGCCCGCCGACGAGGACGGCTACGCTCCCGAGTACGCCGCGACGGACCAGGTCCGCTTCGAGCGGCGGGACGGCCGCCGCTGGCGAGAGGTTGCGCTGGCCGAGGTGCCCCCGCTGGTGTTCAGCGAGGCGATGCGCGACGTGGACCTCTTTGTCGGCGTGACCTCGATCGCCGCCGATCCCGACTGGACCGACCGGGGCGAGGACCGCTACGCCGGGTACTGGCGCTCGGCCACGTTCGGTGCGCTGTCTGCGAGCGCCGAGGTCCGCCGCGAGGCTCTGCAGCGGATCCTGCCGCGCCTGAAGATCGCCGACCGGTGCAGGCTCGACGGCCGTTTCCTGGTCGTCCGCGGGGATCTGCGCACGTACAGGATCCACCTGGGCTCGGCCAACATCCTGATGGAACCGGACGACGTCTACCTGTGCATTGTCCCGGCACGCGGCAAGGGCGACGGCAAGGCGTTCCTGCCGTTCGAGGACGAACGCCTCTCCCTGATCCTCAGCAAGGCCCTCCTGCTCGCCGCCGATACCAAGATCACCGACGAAACCATCCTCCGCCAGATCAAGAGGGGTGCCCGATGAACGTCGCCGCCCGGCTGATGCGCGCGCTGACCGACCCGGACTTCACACTCGAGGACGAGGACAGACAGCCGGATCTGTCGCAGGTCTCCGACGAGGAGCTGGGCAGCCTGCTCGTGGCGGCCCACCGGCTGGACGCCTCGGCCACGCACACGATGACGAGGGTCCGCTTCGCGGTCGAGGATGCGGCCATGGAACGGCAGCCGCGCTATACGCCCGACGCGTGCCGCGGGATGTTCGAGGCACTCGTCGCACAGTACGAGGAGCGCGGCTGGGCGGACCTCACCCTCGGCCTGGGCGCGCTGGAGCGCTGTACAGGGCCGCTGCCCGACGTGGCCGAACCGGCCCGCGCCCTGGTCGGGTTCTGGCTGGAGAGGGACACCGTGCGTCAGTCGTACGCGCTGCTCGCTGTCGCGCGGCTCGCCGGCGAGGGGACACTGTGCGCGGCCGTGGAGCGTCTCTCGCGTGACGTGGGCCCCATCGTCGCGGACGAGATCACCGTCGTCGCCGGCCTCCCCCCGGCCGAACAGGCCCTGCTGTCCGTGATCGACCGGGACCAAAGGTGGGCCTCGCCGGTCGCGCTCGCCTGGCGCAGGTCTGCCGAGAACCCCGCTTACGTGGCGTTCGCGCGCCGCGCGCTGGAAGCGGCGGCCGACCGCACCGACGCGATCCGGGCCGGCGAGATCCCCTACCGGGCGGACAAGGCGTTCACAGACCGGGAGATCACCTCGCTCGGGCAGGCCCTGCGCGTGGCGCTGCTGCGCGACGAGCCCTGGCTGCCGGAGCTGTTCGAGCGGCTGCTGCCCGGCGTCACCCTCGCCCCAACGGCGGCCAAGACGCTTCCGTCGCAGGCCCTGCTGTACGAGGTGGTCCGCGCCGCGCAGGACTTCCCGACGCCCGAGCTGGTGACCGCGATCCGCACCGTGCGCCGGACCGTCCGGCACGCCGGCGTGCCCAAGCAGCTCGACAAGCTGCTCAAGAAGGTCGACGCGGCCCTCGCCGAACGCACCGACGTGGCACTCCGGCTGCCGAGGCTGGAGTTCGGCGATGATGGTCGCCTGCGCCGGACGGCCGGCGACTACCACGCCGTCGTCACAGTCGCCGAAACCGCCACGCTGACCTGGGAGAAGGACGGCCGTCCACTCCGCAGCGTCCCCGCGCCGGTCCGCCGCGACCACACCGCCCTGGTCAAGGAGCTGCGCGAGTTGGTGAAGCGGGTCAACGCCCAACTCGTCACCCTGGTACGCGCGTTGGAGGGTGGCTTCACCGTCGACGCCGTCCATTCGTACGGCTGGTGGCGCACCGAGCTGGCCGGGCACCCCCTGGCCCGGACCCTGGTACGTCGGCTGATCTGGGAGATCGAGGTCGCCCCCGGCGAGTGGCGGGCCATACTGCCCGAGACGGACGAGCCCCTTCCCGACGCGCGCGACGACGCATCCGTGCGGCTCTGGCACCCCATCCGCTCGCAGCCGGACACCGTGCGGGCCTGGCGGGACCTGCTCGTCGAACGGCGGATCCGGCAGCCCTTCAAGCAGGCGTTCCGCGAGATCTACCTGCTCACCCCGGCCGAGGAGCAGACCCGCGTCTACTCCAACCGCTTCGCCGCGCACCTCGTCCACTACCGCAAGATGTTCGCCCTGTTCCGGGCCCGGGGCTGGAAGAGCGACCTGCTCGGCCCTTGGGACGGCGGGGACGGCGACGAGGCCGAGCGTACCCTCGCGGCGGGGGAGTGGCGGGTCCGCTTCTTCCACAGCTGGGCCGACTGGGCGGGCGAGGACGAACTGGCCTCGACCGACCAGGTGCGCTTCGACCGCCGGGGGGAGGGGGCCTGGCGCGCGGCACCGCTCGCCGACGTGCCCCCGCTGGTGTTCAGCGAGGCGATGCGCGACGTGGACCTCTTTGTCGGCGTGACCTCGATCGCCGCCGACCCCGACTGGACCGACGGCGGCTCCGGGCGCACCTACTGGGAGCGGGCCTCCTTCGCCGAGCTGGCGGAGAGCGCCGAGGCCCGCCGCGATGCCCTGGAACGGATCCTGCCGCGTCTGAAGATCGCCGACCGGTGCAGGCTCGACGGCCGTTTCCTGGTCGTCCGCGGGGATCTGCGCACGTACAGGATCCACCTGGGCTCGGCCAACATCCTGATGGAACCGGACGACGCCTACCTGTGCATTGTCCCGGCACGCGGCAAGGGCGACGGCAAGGTGTTTCTGCCGTTCGAGGACGAACGCCTCTCGCTGATCCTCAGCAAGGCCTCCCTGCTTGCCGCGGACACCGAGATCACCGACGAGACCATCCTCATGCAGATCAAGCGAGGTGCCTGATGGCCACCGTGACGTTCCGGGACGAGACCGCGACGGGCAAGCCCGTCACCGAGTGGGCGGTCACCGGGCTGCCGGAACAGATGACCGTACGCGAGCTGATCAGGCTGCGAGTCCACCACGAGGTCGCCCGGCACAACGCCCGCCCCAGCGACCGCTTCAACGGCCTCGTCCGCCCCGACGACGCCGAGACGGAGTTGAACGGCTACCGGCTCCGCGAACCCCGCCGCATCGAGGGGGAGCGCCAGGCCGAGATCGCCGAACGAGCCTTCCTGGCCAACGGGTTCTTCGTGCTGGCCGGCGACCGCCAGGTCGAGGACCTCGAAGAAGTCGTGGACCTCACCGTCGATCCCGACCTGGTCTTCATCAAGCTCGTCGCCCTGGTCGGCGGCTGAGCGACCGGCACGGCTTCACCCGGCGGGCACCTGTCACTCCGACCAGTACTGCACCAAGTACCGCTCCGCCCCGGGCTCTTCCTCGTCGAGACCGGCGAGTCGGAGGGGGGATCACGTCGTAGCGGCGAGTGCGAGGAGGTGCCGGGCTGTGCCGGCCGGATCAAGGATCTGATGGAGATGTGCGCCGGGCAGGTGCGCCACACGCCAGCCGCGTTCACGTGCGTCGGCGGCAAGGTCGTCGTACGGGGGGCCGAACAGCAAGTAGGAGCAGGGATGGTCGTCCCAGCCGTCGGGGACCGGGATGTGCTGTTCGTAGTAGGCCAGCGGCAGGGTCGGCTGCTCCTTGATCACTGTCTGCCGCACGGTCGGATCCTGTCGCCCATGCCGCCGGAGGCGCGACGGTATCGGCCGACAGCAGAACGTTTGTCACTTCTCCCACGGGTCGAGGGTCCCTCGCCACAGTGCTGGGATGACCAAGGCGACCTCTGTGGACGGACTCCAACCGAGCGTGCCGGTGATGTCGGCGGCGTGTGGCGGGACAACGACTGTCCCGGTGCCGCCTGCGACGTGTAGAGAGGCGGTGGCATGACACTCCGGAGGGTCGATCCAACTGCGTTCCGCGAGCTCTACGGGCTGCCCCACGTTCGCCTCACCGCTCTCACGAGGAGGTCTCCATGAGCACATCCGCACTCTGGCCGACGGCCGTCGTCGATCCGCACATGCACCAGTGGGATCCGTACAGGACACCCCGGCACGTCACCGGCCGGGCCCGCCTGCTGCGACCGGTGCCCCGGATCCCCCGCGCGCTCAACCGGCTCGTCCCTCGGCCCGATCGCGAGTTCATCGGCGACCCGCACCACGTACTCAAGCCGTACCTCCCGTCGATGTACCGCCACGACGTCGGCGACCTGCCGGTGTCCTCCGTGGTGCACGTCGAGGCGTCCTGGCTGGGCGATGACCCGATGTCATCGGTCGACGAGACGCGCTGGGTCGACTCGCTGCCGTTCGGGCAGGACGGGACGCCGAATCTGGGCGCCATCGTGGTCCACGCCGACCCACGCTGGGACAGGCTGGGCGAGGTGCTGGACGCGCACCTCGCGGCGAGCCCGCTGGTGAGAGGCGTTAGGCAGCAGGTGCCTCACCACCCCGACCCCGCCGTACGCTGCTTCGATGAAGCTCCCGCAGCCCTGGCCGACCGGGCGTTCATCGACGGCTTCGCCGCGATCGCCGAGCGCGACCTGTCCTTCGAGCTGTGGCTCTACGCCCACCAGTTGCCGACGGCGCTGCACCTCGTCCGCACCTACCCGGACACCATCTTCGTGCTCAACCACTACGCGACACCGGTCGGCCTGTTCGGTCCACGAGGCCACCACACCGGCCACACCGCCCGCGATCGAGCCGAGATCCTGGCCCGGTGGCGGGACGACCTCGCCGCCCTGGCTCAACACCCGAACGTCGCCGCCAAGCACTCGGGTCTCGGCATGCCCCTCCTGGGCAACGTGCCCCGACACCCGTACGACGTCTCCTCGATCAGCGAGCTGGCGGACCGCGCGGCACCACTCATCCGCCACCTGCACGACTGTTTCGGACCCCAGCGGACCATGTGGGCCTCGAACTATCCGATCGACAAGCCCGGCATCACCGCCCCCGGCAGCGCGCACATCCTCCTCGACGTCCTCGGCTCCGACGCCGACCCGCAGCTCCTCTTCCACGACGTCGCCACCCGCACCTACCGAGTCGACCACCCCGGGAGGACGACCCCATGAGCTGCCTGCTGGAACCGCTTCCCTGTACCGGCCGCCAGATAGATCATGAGTGCATGGTGTCAAGCATCGTCGTTCAGTACACCGATCTACTGCGGACCAGTACCTACGACCTCTGGATCAGGCTGCGGGAACTCCTGATGACCCAGGGGCTCGATCCCGATCGAACGATTGTCGTCGACCTCTTGCAGGGCGGCCCAGATCACGAGGACGGTCAGGTCATCTCCGATGACGGCAGGGTCTACAGATGCCTTCTCTTCTACGACCAGTCAGTAGAGCACGGCGCCCGCACCGCCTACCTCCACGACTGGACTGACATCACCGAATCCTGGCAGACCGGATCTCTGGCAACTCGGACGGCAGACGCTCTCGCGTGGAAGTCCGAGCAAGGCTTCTAGCCAAGGGCGCGCAGGGCGGCCTCCGTTGAGTGAGAGGTCGGCAATGATCGGTGCATGAACGAGATCGTGCTGATGTCAGATCCAAAAGTCGCGGCTGTCCCGATAGCCGATTGCGGCGAACCGCTCGTTGACGTCCGGCTCGATGGATCTCTCGCCGTCGACTCGCGCAAAGCCGATGGTTCAGGGGCGTTCGCGCATCTGCGAGCAGGGGTCCTGACCCGTCTTCTCAAGGCTCAGCAGTTGCTCCCGCACGGCATCCGGCTGCTGTTCATCGAGGGGTACCGGCCGCCTGCGCTGCAGCGCCACTATTTCGAACGCTACGCCGACGAACTGAAGGCCGGCAATCCGGACTGGTCGCCGACGCAGGTGCGCGAGGCCGCGAGCCGGTACGTATCGCCGCCGGAGATCGCGCCGCACAGCGCCGGCGCCGCGGTGGACCTCACTCTCGTCACCGTCGACGGGCGGGAACTCGACATGGGTACCTGGGTGAATGCCAGCCCGGAAGAGAGCGACGGCGCTTGCTACACGCACGCCGGCAACGTCGGCCCTGAAGCGCGGGCAAACCGTCGCATGCTCGGTTCCGCACTGACCGCCGTGGGGCTGGTGAACTACCCCACTGAGTGGTGGCACTGGTCCTTCGGCGATCGCTACTGGGCCCTTGCCACTGAATCCGACAGTGCGCTGTACGGGCCGCGGGAACGCTGTTGAGCCGCGAGTGACGCCTCAATCCATCGCTCATAGAAGGGTGGCAAGAACACCAGCAAGCGCAACACAGTTCCAGGGATTCGGAGATGTACGGGACCGGACGCGACCCCGAGAAGCTGGCGGCGGTCAAGGACCGGGTGGCTGGTGCCGAGCAGGTCGATGGCACCTCCGACCCCGAGTTCGCTGCCTGGTTCGAGTCTCTTTCGGAGAGTGTCCGCGAGCTGGCATCCGTCCCGGTGGGCCATGGTCACCCCGGGCTGGTGCGCCTTCAGAGGGCCCTCATGGATCTGATCGATTTCCCGACCGCCGTAGATCGAGGCTCAGCGGGCCGGACTCCCGTGAAGCATGGTGAAGCCCCTTGGCCGGCGCCATGATGGTGGTGTGCCCTGCCCTGCGACGCCCGGCCCGGCCGAGGTTCCTGGCCCGGCCTCCGGCCTTGGCCGCCTGGAGTCGGCCCCCACACCTCGGACCGCTGTGGCGTGGCTTCCCCCGGCGGGACTGTGGCCTGCCATCCAGCGCATCCGCGCCCAGCACGACCCGCAGATCCGCCGCTGGCCGCCCCACGTGAACCTGATCTTCGGCTTCGTACCGGAGGAGGACTTCCCGGCGGCGCTCCCGCTGCTGGCCGCCGCTGCCGCCGGGTGCCTGCCCTTCGACATCCGGCTCAGCGGGGTCCGCGCCTTCCGCCACCGTTCCTACTCCACCGTGTGGCTCGATCCCGCGGCGGCCGGCGCCGAGCCCTGGACGGAGCTTCGGCGCGCGCTGGCGGAACCCTTCCCGTACTGCACGGACCGCTTCCCGCGCTTCATCCCGCACCTCTCGCTCGGGCGCACTCGCATCCCGAGGATCCTCGCGGCCGAATGCGCCGCCCGGCTCGGCGTGCTGCACGCACGTGTAGCCGATGTCGCACTGCTCTCCCGCCGAGGTGCCGGCCCTATGCGGACGCGCGCCACGATCGACCTGGGCACCGGCGCGGTACACCGCCACCTCGGACCGGACCCGGCCACCGGCGGGTACCAGCCACCGGAAGCGCACTGACCGGCGCGGCAAGCGCTTCGACCAAGACCCGCCGCCGCGGCCCGGCCGACGCTGCGGACAAGACGCTCAGCGGCAAGGTCGCCTTCGTCGGCGGTGCGTCCCGCAACCTCGGCGGGCGCGCAAGGCCGACGAGGTCGAACTGGACGTCTTCGCCACCGGAGAGCACCACAACCCGCCCTTCGTGTGGCACGCATCCATCCGCACGCCCCAAGTGGCAGAGCCAACGACATCTTCTGGCTCGCCTCCCACACGCAGCAGATGGTGCGGCTGGCGGCAGCCGTCACCAGGGAACTGGAGGAACTCGGCCAGCCGGTCGAGCCGTCGTTCGTCTCCGAGTGAACCGGCGGTAGACGAAGTCCCCGCCCTGCCGGGCGGCGAGTTCGGTGATCAGAGCGTGGTCCGGTGACAGGGAGCACGCGGGATCCGTGCGCCCCGCGTCCCCGGTGAGCGCGAACGCCTGGCAGCGGCACCCGCCGGAGTCGGCCTCCTTGCGCGGGCAGGACCGGCAGGGCTCGGGCATCCACTCGGTGCCCCGGTAGGCGTTGAACACGGGCGACTCGGACCAGATCCAGCCGAGGGAGGACTCGCGGACGTTCGGTGCGTCCAGGGGGAGGTCGTAGGCTGCGGGGCAGGGCAGGACCCGGCCGTCGGGGGCGACGGTCAGGGAGATCGCGCCCCAGCCGCCCATGCAGGGTTTCGCGACGCCCTCGAAGTAGTCCGGGACGACCCAGATCAGTTCCAGGTCGGTCCGCTCCCGCCAGGACTCGACTGCCCTCTGGGCGCGGACCAGTTGATCGCGGGTGGGCATGAGGGTGGCGCGGTTGGCCAACGCCCAGCCGTAGAACTGGACGTTGGCGAGTTCGATACGCACCGCGCCCCAGGCGATGCCCAGTTCGACGATCGCGTCGATGTCGTCGAGGTTGCGGCTGTGCAGGACGACGTTGAGGCCGAGGGGCAATCCGGCCTCGCGGATCAGGGCGGCGGCCCGTTGCTTCGCCGCGAACGACCGTCGTCCGGCGATCAGTTCGGAGGAAGCGGCGTCGGCGCCCTGGACGGAGAGCTGGACGCTGGGCAGCCCGGCCGCCGTCAGCTCGGCCAGTCGTTCCCGCGTCAGCCCGAGGCCGCTGGTGACGAGCTGGGCGTAGATCCCGGCTTGGGTCGCGCCCGCAACGATCTCGGTGAGGTCGCGCCGCAGCAGTGGTTCGCCGCCGGAGAGGTGGGCGTGCGCGACGCCCAGCCCGGCGGCCTCCTCAAGGACGCGCAGCCATTCCTCGGTCGTCAATTCGGCACGGGGGGAGGTGAGCTGGGTCGGATTGGAGCAGTACGGGCAGCGCAGTGGACAGCCGTGGGTGAGTTCGGCGAGCATCGCCCAGGGCGGGTTCACTTCAACCATCCGTGCTCCTTGAGGTCGTCCAGGAACACCGTGATGTCAGCGGCGCCTTCGGCCGGGAACTCGGTGGCGATCTCCGGCACGGTCCGGGTGCCGTCGCACAGGCCGACGATCGCGGCGGCTTCGGCGTTGAGGACGACGATCCGCTCCGGGACGATCAGCAGCGTGCTCTGCCGCACCGTGCAGTGGCGCAGGCGGGCGTACGGGCTGAGGGCCGGACGCCAGGTCATACCGGGGCTCGCTCGACTGCGTCGAGGAGGGTCCACAGCACCTCACACTTGTAGGCGAGCGCCGCGAGGGCCGCCTCCTGGTCGGCGCGGGTGCGAGCCCAGGACAGCACGAGAGACAGCGCTTCGCCGCTGTCGCGGCGGCCCTGGTCGACGCGGGCCTTGAAGTAGGCCAGGCCCTCGGGGTCGATCCAGGTGTAGTGCCGCTCGAAGGCGGCGATCCGCGTCGCCATCAGGCCGGGCGCGAACAGCTCGGTCAGCGAGGCGGCCACGGCTTCGAGGGGTGTGCCGTTGCGGCACAGGTTCACGTAGCCGTCGACGGCGAGCCGCACGCCGGGCAGCACCTTCTCTCCGGAGAGCAGGTCGGCGCGGTCGAGTCCGGCGGCCTCGCCGAGGCGCAGCCAGCGCTCGATGCCGCCCTCGTCGCCGTCCGTACCGTCGTGGTCGGTGATGCGGCGGATCCACCGGCGGCGCAGCGCGGGGTCGTCGAGCTTGGCGAGGACAAGGGCGTCCTTCACGGGGAGGTGCCGCTGGTAGTGGAAGCGGTTGAGAATCCAGGTCCGCAGCTCAGCCGGGGTCAACTCCCCTCGGTGCATGCGGAGGCTGAAAGGGTGCCGGTGGTGGTAGCGGCGTTCGGGCACCGCCCTGAGTTCGCTCTCGAAGTCGATCACCATGCGATGACCATTCCTTCCGAGGCCACCTCGACTCCGCGCTCCGCCAGTTCCGTGTGGAACGGGGAGTCCGGGTCGACGAGGGGGTTGGTGTTGTTCAGGTGCGTGTAGAGGCACCGGGCGGGCAGTGCGGCCAGCCGGTCCCGGGTCGCGAGGATCGGCAGGTGGCCCATCTCCGTGGCGGTCTTCGCCGAGAAGCCCGCCGTGCGGGGCTCGTCCTCGTCCCAGAAGGTGCCGTCGGCCAGCACGACGTCCGCGCCCTCGCCGAACCCGTCGGGCCACACACCCATCGCCGGGGCGTACAGCAGCCCGCCGAGCCGCAGCGCGCTCACCCAGCCGCCGTCGGCGAAGTCCCGGACGTACCGGGGGCGTTTGTCCGAGACGGGCAGCAGTTCGAACCCCTCGGCGTCCCGCCAACGCAGCCGTACGTACGGGGCGAGGATCTCCCCGAGCCGTAGCCCTTCGTTCACCGCTCCCCGTACGGCGTCGGTCGCCATGATGTCCAGTTCGTCGGCCTCGCGGAGCCGGGCCAGGCCGAGGGTGTGGTCGAGTTCGGCGTCGGTGAGGATCACGCCGGCCAGCGGGGTACGGCGGCCTTCCGGGCGGAGCCAGGGACAACGCTCGATCTGCTCGGCGATGTCCGGGGTGGCGTTGACGAGGTAGACCCGGCCGGGCTCGGTCTCGACGGCGATCGAGGCGTGCAGCCGGCGACGGTACGGAACCGCGCGTGCCCCAGTGCAGCCGGGACACGCGCAGTTCCACTGAGGGACGCCGCCACCGGCCGCCGTACCCAGCAGGTGCAGCCGCACGGCGCCTCATCTCTCCTTGCCGTGTCGCGTCCTACCGTTCGGCGAGGAAGTACGCCGACATCTCCATGGATGCCTCGACCACCTGGTAGGCGGGCTTGTGCCACGGTCTGTCGTCCGTCAGGTCGTCGTTCGGCCGGCGCGTGGCGCGTATTTGAGGCTGCCGGAGACGCTGGTCCGGTTCCTCGTGATGACGAACCATCTCTGCCTCACTTTCGCGATGTGCGGCCTGAACGCGCTGGAGGGCGGCACCGGTGCGGGAACACGGCGCGGCCCTCGCGAACATCACCCTAAGGTCGCTACAGAAGGTGCGCATCCTGTGATGAATGGGGCAAATGGGGTGGGTGGGGTGGACGGTGGCCGCAGTCCGGTCGGGGCTTCGTGTTCCGCGGCGGGTAGGGGTGTCGGCGAGGAGGGTGTGATGCCTCTCCCCCGGGCGGCTCGACCCGCGTCTGCGGCAAGATCCGCCGGATGGGACCTAGTCCCCGGGGCAGCCCTCGGACGAGGTGGCGAGCGAGCCGACGGTTGCGGCCAGGGCTGCGAAGCCTTCGCTGCCGAGGGGTTCGAGGAGCCGCTGGCGCAGCGCCCCGGCGAGGGTCCGGGCGGCGGAGGCTGCCACCTCGGCGCCGGCCGCGGTGAGCGCGGCCAGGTTCACCCGGCGGTCCGACGGTGAGGGGTGACGTTCGACGAGGCCGGCCTCGGCAAGTCGGTCGACGACCTTGGTGGTGCCCGCGGTGGAGAACCCGAGCACCCTGGTGAGCTGGTGCATCGGGGCCGCCTGGTTGGGCCTCATGGTCAGGAACCACAGCACCTCGAACGAGGACGGCGCGACCCCCGTCTCGGACTCCACGTCGGTGAGGAGCTCGTCCGTGAGTCGACGGAAGCCGGCGTACAGCGTGTGCCACTGGTCCAGCAGGGCGACATCGCCCGCGGTGCATCCACCCTGTCCGTCGGGTCGCGTCGGCTCCGTCACTCTGATGTGCTCCCGTCATCCCTCAGTGCGCGCGATACGCCTCCACAGGATAATCATTCACATTTACCTCGCCAGCTATCTAATTGCTGGTGTTATATTGACGCTTCAATATTTCCGCGGTGCCACACGGCTCCGCCCCGTTGACCCACCTGGAAGGACCCGTCGTGACCACCGCCGACACCCTGACTGCTCCCGCCGTCCCTACCCGCACCGTCTGGGCCCGCGGGGCCGTCGCGGCCCTCATCGCCGCGGTCCTCAACGTCGTAGTGGCGCTCGCCGCGAAGGCGGTGTTCGACCTCGACTCGCGTTTCATCGGTCTGAAGCCCGTGCCTGTGATCGCGGCCACGCTCATCACGATGCTGGCGGGCACCGGCGTCTTTCTGCTGATACGCCGCTTCGCCGCGCGTCCGGAGCGGATCTTCACCATCGTCGCGGTCGGCTTCGCGGTGCTCAGCGTCGCCTCGCCCCTCAGCCTGCTGGGCGCCTCGCCGTCCTCCCAGCCCGGCGTCAGCGACACCGCCGCCCTGTGCCTGATCCCCCTGCACCTCATCCCCGCCCCCGTCCTGCTGGCGGCACTCACGCGCCGCAAGGCCTGAACCGAAGATCGCCGAGGTGTCGCCTCCGAACGGGCTGTCGCCGACGGCCGGTTCGGGCTCCAGGCCGTGTCCGAAGGCGGCGGCCAGGCGAATGTCACGATCACCGAAAGGCTCTGCGGAACCCCGGCGCGCGCCTCGATGATCCGGCCACGGGCCGCCGAGCTGTGCTAGGGTCTCGGTGTTGCAGTTGTGGTACCCATGAACCTATGTGCGCCTGACGGGAATGCTTCTCCTCAGGCGCATTATTTGTTTTCCGGCGTCTCCGGATGGGGCCTCTGCCTACAGAAGGAGAAGTTCATGGCACAGGGAACCGTGAAGTGGTTCAACTCTGAAAAGGGTTTCGGTTTCATCGCGCAGGACGGCGGCGGTCCCGACGTCTTCGCCCACTACTCGAACATTGCGACCCAGGGCTTCCGTGAGCTCCAGGAGGGCCAGCGGGTCTCCTTCGACGTCACGCAGGGCCAGAAGGGCCCGCAGGCGGAGAACATCCTCCCCGCCTGATCGCCGGACGCGTATCCGCTCACCGGGGTCCGCACCGTCATGGTGCGGACCCCGGTTTGTGCTTTTTCCAGGAAGGCATTTCACTGCATGTCCCGCAGGCCCCAGAAGTCGAACCGGCGTGCCTCGTCACCCCCACCGTCCGCGTCGTCACCAAGAGAGTTCCGGCTGCCGGAAAGCACGACCCCCGCTCTTCCCGCCGTCGAGGACTTCGCCGGTCTGGACATGCCTGCGGGGCTGCTGAAGACCCTCACCGCGCAAGGTGTGACCACCCCGTTCCCCATCCAGGCCGCCACGCTGCCCAACTCGCTCGCCGGCCGTGACCTGCTGGGACGAGGACGCACCGGCTCCGGCAAGACTCTCGCGTTCGGGCTGGCGCTCCTGGCCCGCACGGCCGGACTGCGCGCGGAGCCCAAGGCACCCCTCGCCCTCGTGCTGGTGCCCACCCGTGAGCTCGCCCAGCAGGTGACGGACGCGCTGACCCCCTACGCGACGGCGGTGAACCTCCGGCTCGCCACCGTGGTCGGCGGGCTGTCCATCACCAAGCAGGCCGGTACGCTCCGGCGCGGCGCCGAGGTCCTCGTGGCGACTCCCGGCAGGCTCAACGACCTCGTGGAACGCGGGGACTGCGTGCTCGACCAGGTACGCATCACGGTGCTGGACGAAGCCGACCAGATGACCGACATGGGCTTCCTGCCCCAGATCACCAAGCTGATCCAGCAGGTACGGCCCGACGGACAGCGCCTGCTCTTCTCGGCCACCCTCGATCGAAACATCGACCGCCTGGTGCAGCGGTTCCTGACCGACCCTGTGGTGCACTCCGTGGACCCGTCCGCGGGAGCGGTGACCACCATGGAGCACCACGTGCTCCACGTCCTGGACGAGACCGACAAGAAGGCCGTCACCACGCGCATCGCGGCCCGTGACGGCCGGGTCATCCTCTTCCTCGACACCAAGAGGTCCGCCGACCGGCTCGCCAAGCGGCTCCTGGCGGTCGGTGTCCGCGCGGCGGCACTGCACGGAGGCCGCTCCCAGCCGCAGCGCAACCGCACTCTGGAACAGTTCAAGAACGGCCAGGTCACCGCGCTGGTGGCGACGAACGTCGCGGCCCGGGGCATACACGTCGACGACCTCGACCTCGTGGTGAACGTCGATCCCCCGACCGACCACAAGGACTACCTCCACCGGGGCGGTCGCACAGCCCGCGCCGGCGGTTCCGGCAGCGTGGTCACGCTGGTCCTGCCCGACCAGAAACGGGACGTAACCCGGCTCATGTCGGATGCGGGTATCCGGCCCCGGACGGCCAGCATCAAGTCGAGCGACGCGGAACTGGCCACCATCACCGGCGCCCGCGAGCCTTCCGGCGTGGCCGTCACCATCGAGGTCCCCCAGCCGGCGACACCGACGGCGTCCCGCCCGGACCGGAAGACCGGCACCAAGCCCAGCAGGCGATCCGGCAGCCGAAGCCGAAACGGCGGCGGGGCCAAAGCGGCGACAGGTGCTGCCACCAGGACGGAGAGCCGGGGCTCGGACCGCCGGGCCGCGGCCGGGGCGACAGGGTCTGGTGGAGCGGGCGGCCGCAATTCCGACCGCCAGTCCGCGGCCGGTGCGGCAACCGGGGCCGCCTCCGGCAAGGCTGTCCGCGGGTCCGGCCGACGGGCGGCGGCCGGCGGAGCCACGGGTAGTGCTGTCGGCACCGGAGGCCGCAGCCTCGACCGCCGAGGCGGGCGCCGCGCCTCTGCCACCTGAGCCGCATCAGGCAACGTTGGTCCTGGTGGCGACTTTCGTAGGTGTTCGTCCGGCGGCGGGGCCGGGGCCCGCAGTTCGGGGTCCTTGTGCCTGCCGCCGCGTTCGGCCCACTGCCGACCCGGTGGGGCTTGAGGCTGAGCGGGCCGAACTCGTCCATGCCTCATGGCTGATGCGGCACTAGAGGTCGTTGGCGCCAGGACTCCTGTACGCCGTTGGCGGTCGGCCGAGGAGCTTTTTGAACGCGGCCGTGTAGGCGGCCGGGTTGTCGTAGCCGAGCATGGTCGCGATGCGCGTGACGGGCACGCCAGCGCTGAGGTGCTGCAAGGAGTGCAGGACGCAGGCGCGTTGCCGCCACTGCGAGAAGCTCAGGCCGGTGTCGCGCCGGAACAGGCGGGCGAGGGTGCGTTCGCTGATGCTGAGGGCGGCGCACCAACGTGCGGGCGGCTCATGGATGTCAGGCTTCTGCAGGAACACCTCGCACAGGCCGCGCAGTTGTGGCTCGGACGGCAGCGGCACATCGAGCGGCAGCGGGGCGAGGTTCTTGAGCTCGTGGAGGATGAGGGCGGCGACTGTCGCGTCGCGGCTGTGCTCTGGGTAGCGCGGCTCCATCTCGACGGCTTCCAGGATGAGGGCCCGTAGCAGGGTGGAAACGTCGACGGCTCGGCAGCGGGCGGGAAACCATGGCACCGAAGCGGGCTCGATGTAGAGGCTGCGGGTGCTGACCCCCGTCATGGTGACCTGATGCCTGGTCAGGGGCGGGATCATGACTGCACGGGCGGTGGGAATCGTCCAGCTGCCGTCTGCTGTCTCGACCTGCATGACACCGGTGGCCGCGTACAGGACCTGGGCGCGGCGGTGCTCGTGCCAGACGAGCAGGTGGTCATGTGGGTAGTCGGTGCCGATGGCCAGCACGGCACGATCGAGGTCGTCCACCTCCGCGACCGGGACATTGCGCATGCCGCGAGGTTACGTGGGACCGCGCGGGCTGTCTGCTGCGCGTAGGAAGTCGGCGATTCATCGATTGCCCGCCAAGCCTGGTGATCCATAGCGTTTCACCAGTGCTTACCTCGCTTTCCACTCTCTTGTTGTTCGGGTGCCTGACCGGCATCACGACCGTGCTCTTCGGCTTCGGCGGCGGCTTCATCACGGTCCCCGTCGTCTACGCCGTCCTGAGCGCCACGGCGCGTCCGGGACCGGACGCCATGCACGTCGCGGTGGCAACCTCGGCAGCGGTCATGGTGGTGAATGCCGCGGCGGCGACGCTGGCCCAGTGGCGTCTGGGCCGGCTGCGCCGCGCATACGTCTGGCCGCTGGCGGCGTACATCACGATCGGCGCCGCCGCCGGATCCTTCGCCGCCACATTGATCGGCGGTACGGCGCTGGGTCTGCTGTTCGCCGCCTACCTCCTGGTGACGATCGCCGACAGTCTGTTGCGGAAGGGCTTCCTCTCCGTGGCGCACCAGACGCGTCCCAAGCCCCTTGGTCGGGGCACCGTCACCCTTGGCGGAACGGGCATAGGTCTGGTGGCCGCAGCCCTGGGCGTGGGCGGCAGCGTCATGACGGTCCCACTCCTGCGCCGCAGGGGCCTGCCCATGGCCGAGGCGACCGCCATGGCCAACCCCCTGAGCGTCCCTGTCGCCGTGGCCGGCACCCTCGTCTACGTCCTCGCCCCCACCACACCCACCGGCGCAGGACAGCTCGGTTACGTCGATCTCACCGCGGGCGCCGCCCTGCTCGTCGGGTCGCTGCCCACCATCGCCGTGATGCGGCGAGTCACCGGCCGCGTCCCGGACCGTGTCTACTCGGCCGCGTACATCATCCTGCTCCTGGTCGTCCTGGCCGTGATGGTGGCCACGGGGGTCTGACGCGGCGATCCCAACATCCGGCGTTCCTCGGCGAGGAACGCCGTCGATCGCGCGATCAGTGGCTCACAGCTTCAAGGTGAACCAGGTCGTCTTGCCCTCGTCGGTCGGCCGTACCCCCCAGCTGTCGGCGAGGGTGCGTACCAGGAACAGGCCTCGGCCGGACTCCTCGTCCTCGGAGGTGAGGCGGGGCTGGGGCAGGTGCGGGCTGTGGTCGCTGACCTCGACGGTGAGGTCTGTGGCGGTGTAGCACAGGCGCAGCCCCACGGGGCCCTCGGCGTGTTGAACCGCGTTGGTGAGGGTCTCGGACAGGAGCAGGAGGGCGTCGTCGGCCGGTACCGTGCACTCCCACGAGGCCAGGGTCCGGCGCAGGAAATCACGGCCGTCGGGGACGGAGGACGGGGTCGCGGGCAGCTCGGTGGTGACGGCGGCGAGCGGCGCCGCCGGGAGCTGGGCCAGCAGCAGGGTCACGTCGTCGTTGTGGCCCTCGGCGTCGGGGAGCAGCTCGGACAGCACATGGTCGGCGGCTGCCTCCAGGCCGGTGTCATGCAGGAAGAAGGTGTCCAGGACTGTGGTGAGTTCACCGAGCCGGGCTTCGATGTCGCTGCCGGGTGTCTCGATCAGGCCGTCGGTGTACAGCACGAGTGTCGCGCCGGGAGTGATGTCCGTGCAGGACTGTTCGTACAGGACGTCGCCGACGCCGAGCGGGGCGTTGACCGGCGCGGGCAGTTCCCGGACGCCCTCCCAGGGGCCGACGACGAGGGTCGGCAGATGTCCGGCGGAACAGACCGTGACGGTACCGTCGTCAGGCGCGATGATCAGGTAGCAGCAGGTGACCAGCTGGTCGGGGACGTCCAGGTCGGTGACCACCGTGTCGAGGGCCTGCATCAGCTGGCGGGGCTGCATGCCCGTTTTGGCGAGCGCATGCGCGGCCGAGCGCAGCTGGCCCATCACGGCGGCGGCCTCCAGCCCGCGGCCCATCACGTCACCGATGAGGACCCCGACGCGCCCGGCGCCCAGGGGTATGAGGTCGAACCAGTCGCCGCCGACACCGGCGCCCTGGGTGGCGGGCCGGTAGCGGCTGGCGGTGTCCAGGCCGGGCAGGGCGGGTGGGGTTCCCATGAGGCTGCGCTGCAGGGTGAGGGCGATGTGCTGCTGCTGTTCCAGCAGGGCCGTCAACTCGGCCTCCGCGCGCTTGCGGTCGCTGATGTCGCGGACGATGGCGCACGCGCCGACGACCTTCCCGCTGGTGTCCCTGGTCGGCCACAGTGTGACGTCGATGTCCAGGAACGACCCGTCCTTGGTGACCCGCAGTGTCTCGAAGTGCTCGACCTTCTCCCCGTGCCGCAGCCGTTCCAGCAGTGCCCAGATGTCGTCCTGCAGTTCGGCCGGGGCGAGCAGGGTCACATGCCGGCCGATGACCTCCTCGGCGGTGTATCCGTACAGCCGTGCGGCGGCGGCGTTCCAGTAGGTGATCTCCCCGTCGAGGGTCTTGGCGAGGATGGCATCCTGGGACGACTCCACGAGCGCGGCCAGTTCGTTGATGCGGGCCTCGGCCGCCTTGCGGTCGCTGACGTCGCGCACGGCCGCCGACACCAGCAGACCGTCCGTCGTCTCCATGGGGCTCAGGCTGATTTCGACGGGGAACTCGCTGCCGTTCTTGCGCAGCCCGTGCAGCTCCAGCCCCGCTCCCATGGGGCGCACCTGCCGGTTGGCCGCGTAGCCGTCGCGGTGCCGGGTGTGGTGGTCCCGAAAGCGGTGCGGCACCAGCAACTCGACCGGCCGGCCCAGCAGTTCCTCGCGCCGGTATCCGAAGAGCGCCTCGGTCTGGGCGTTGACCAGTCTGATGATGCCGGTGTCGTCGACGATGACCATGGCGTCCGGCGCCGCTTCCAGAAGTCCGCGGAACCGTTCCTCGGCCGTCGAGGGACCACCCTGAGGTAGCGGGGCGCGGCACCGGCACCGCTCCATGACCGCGGGGTCCGCCGAACGTGTCGGCTCTTCCACGAAAGCATTCATCTCTTACCCCGCCACGTCGCTCGCAATGGTGCGGACATCCCAGCGCAAGTGGCCCGCGACTGCCCTGACTTGTCGCGACATGGATAGGCGATGGCTGAACACGTTCGAACAGTGGGCGAACCGGTCCATAACCCGTCCTCGACTGAACACATGCAGTCACGGGCGGTGCCGTAACCGTCGTAGGTCCGGTCAAAGCCCGCATCATCCTCGACCTCGCTACGCGCGCGTGAGTTCCTGTGAACCCGGTCCCGGCCGTACGGAGTTCACAGCTGCCCCGTGTGGTCGGGAACGTAGGTGTACAGGTCACGGGGAGGCCGCTCATAGCCGGTGGACGGCGGCCTCTCGGGCAGCTCCAGCACCGGTGGCGGCACCTCACGGTAGGGGACGGACGTCAGCAGGTGGGCCATCATGTTCAGCCGCGCACGCCGTTTGTCGTCGCTCTCGACGATGTACCAGGGCGCCTCGGCGATGTCGGTGTGCACCATCATCTCGTCCTTCGCCCGGGAGTACGCCTCCCAATGGGTGATCGACTTCAGGTCCATCGGCGACAGCTTCCAGCGTCGCAGCGGATCCTCCAGGCGGCGTTGGAAGCGCTCCTGCTGCACCGCGTCGCTCACCGAGAACCAGTACTTGCGCAGCAGGATCCCGTCCTCGATCAGCATCCGCTCGAAGACCGGGCACTGGCGCAGGAACAGCTGGTGCTCTTTCTCGGTGCAGAACCCCATGACATGCTCGACCCCGGCCCGGTTGTACCAGGACCGGTCGAAGAGCACGATCTCCCCGGCGGCCGGCAGGTGCTCGACGTACCGCTGGAAGTACCACTGGGTGCGCTCGCGTTCCGTCGGCTTGGGCAGCGCCGCGATCCGGGCGAGACGAGGATTGAGGTACTGGGTGACGCGCTGGATCGCCCCGCCCTTGCCGGCCGCGTCCCGCCCCTCGAAGACGACCACGAGCCGGGCTCCCTCGGCTCGCACCCACTCCTGCAGCTTTACCAATTCCGTCTGCAGGCGCAGAAGTTCGGTCTCGTACGTCTTGCGTGGCAGCTTCGTCGCCTCTTTGTCCGTCATGCGGCACATTCTCTCCCCGGCCCCGCTTCGCGTCCCGCAGCTTCTGACTGCGTCACAAGGTTCGCCGGGTTGGCCGAGCGGTGACGAAGGCCTGCGCCAGCGAACGCTTGTGGGACGCGGCTACGTTCGGCTCTCGATCGACGAGGTGGTCTGGCAGGCAGTCAGACGGAGATGAAGACGTCTTCGTGGGCACCGTCGAGGACAAATCCGTTGTCGAAGTGGACGCGGACGGTCGCGCGGAGGTTCTGCTCCTGGTAGGCGATCCACTCGGGTTCCAGGGAGCCGATCTGCTCTTCGAGCTGCTTCCTGCTCTGCGGGGGCATCTGGACGCCGAAGTCGTCGAGAAGCGCCTTGAGCCGTACGTACTCGCGTACCTCGTGGCTCTGTTCCGGGTGCCGAGGCTCGTCGACCCGCTCGACGGTGCCCTCGGTGCCCGCTGCCAGAGCCAGGGAGCCGGCGACGGTGCCCGTCGCCGCCGCGGAGTCCCCGGCCAGAGCGACCGCCGCGGCCAGCCTGAGGTCCGCCGCCAGCTTCACCCGCTGGCCTACTTCGAATGCCATTGATCCTTCATCTCTCGGTCCGTGTTGGTGCCATTATCAGGGTGGCTGGGCCGCCGAAGACTATGCGTCGCGTGAGGGCACGCGCACCGCCAGCTCGGCTGCGAAGTGCCGGGCTCGTGCACCCCAGTCATGGTCGGTCGTACCGAAGTGCTGGAGGACATCCAGCAGCTCGTGTGCCTCTGAAAGGGTGAACAGCGGCAAGCGCGGCTCCTGCAGCTCCGGCATGCCGTAGATGGAATCAGGAAGTTCGTCCATGCCGGGCGCAACGGGCATCGGCGGCACCGGTTACGGGTGTCGGCCAGTTTCAAGTCGCTCGAAGATCCCCGCGTCGCCCTCAGCCGAGAGAGACCGTATCCGACGCAGGTGCCTCCGTTGGCGCCATGCGGGCAAAGCCGCACTTACCGCCAGGGCGTCACTACCGGCGCGCGAGAACGCGTAGGGTCCTGCCCAGCGGCGGGCTCACGGAACCGCGCAGCACCCCGGCGCCGCGTGCCAGCACCGCGTCCGCGGTGAGCAGTTCGATCTCCACCAGCGCACCCGCGAGCCGTCGGCCAGATGCCGGGGTGAGCGCCGGCAGCTCCCTCGCGGCCGCCAATGCGGCGCGGGCGGTGGTCACCTGGTCTGCCACCAGCTCCTCCAGGGCTGGACCGCCGACACCGGCCGCCAGATCGTCCGCGGTGACCGCGAAACGTTCCATCGTGTCGAGCGGGATGCCCACGTGTCCTTCCCGCACGTCCTCGGCGAGGTCGTTGACGAAATCGAGCCGCTGACTGCCGTCGATGAAGGTCCGGCACGCGGCCCGGTACCGCTGGTCGTCGCCGCCCGGCGCGAGCACTCCGGCGACGAGCATGAAGGCGGGGTACACGTAGGCATCCACATAGGCCTGGTAGTCGGCCTCGGTGGCGAAGCCCGCGAAGTGCAGTTCGGCCGTGGCGGTCGCCAGGTAGGTCTCCACGGTCTCGCGCAGCCGGGGATGGGCGGACACGGTGTGTATGAGCGCACGGAGCAGCGGTGTGTCACTCGTCCCCGTGCGCAGCGCGTCGCGCACCTGCGGCTCCCAGGACGCCCAAGCCGTCTCACGCTGTGCCAGGGGCCCGGTGTCCAGGAGGTTGTCCCCGTGGTGCATCACGGCGGTCGCCGCGACCACGTGCGGAAGCAACTGCGGTGGCAGCAGCACTCTGGCCGCCAGGTACGCAGTGCGCCGGTACCGTCGCACCAGGTGCCGCTGACGGTCGTAGTCCCTACGCAACCCCGGCTCCCGGACACCGGCCGCGTCCAGGCTCTTCGTCCACCCTCGCATGAGCCGATCGTACGGCCTCGACCAGAAGCCGACTGTCCTGCATGCGAACGGCCCCTGGCACCGTCAACGCCCGTGATCTCGGCAGCTATCCGACCTACGACGGCATGCCGCCGGACGGTGTGACCACGCTGGCCCAGCTGGGACTCGGCAAGGTCATCGACGTGCGCACCCCTCGGGAAATCCGGTACGACGGCACCGACAGACTCCCTACCAGCAGGCCACGCTGGGCGACGGCAAGGCGGAGGTACGCATGCGCACCCCGTACCGGGGCATGGTCACCTCCGCCGCCAACCGCGCCGCGCTCGGCGCCGCCATCAGGGACGTCGCGAACGCGAGGAGCTTGGCATACGGCGCCTTAAGAACGACCAGCGGGACTGCAGCAAACGGTCAGTCCGTCGGCAGGCTCTGGAGAGCAGGGCCGTGCGCGGTGGTGCGGCCCGCTTCGCGATGCGGCCGGCGGAACGAGGCGCGGTAGTCCCGGGGCCGTCGGCCTGTGTGCCGGGCGAAGATGGCGCTGAAGGTGCTCGTGTCCGCGTACCCGACGTCGGCGGCGATGCGCCTGACGGTCCTGTCGGTCGTCTCCAACAGATGACGAGCCCGGCGGACCCGAGCGGACTGCAAGTACGCGAGCGGGGTCTGGCCGGCCTCCTCGCCGAAGCGACGCAGCATGGTTCGCGTGCTCACGTGAAACGCTTTGGCGAGGACGGGCAGGTCGTAGCGTGCCCCGAGATTCTGGTCGAGCCACCGCTTCACACCGCGTGAGAACTCACGGCCGACGGTGGGCAGTAGTTCCAGGTCGACGTAGGGAGCCTGGGTGGAGCGTGCGTCGTCGACGAGGGCGATGCGTGCGGTGCTGCGGGCGATGCCGGGGCCGTCGTGCTCACGGATCAGCTGTAGCGCGAAGTCGTACATGGCGCTGAAGGCGGCGGTCGTCGTCACACCGCGATCGGTGACCACCAGGCGCTCGGAGCGCACCTTCACGTTGGCGTATCGACGGGCGAACTGATCCGCGAACAGCCAGGACGTCGTCGCCTCGCGCCCGTCGAGCAGGCCGGCCTCCGCGAGGAGGAAGGCGCCGACACAGATCGACACGACGGCGACACCGGAGGCGGCCTGCGACCGGATCGACGTCACTTCGGGCGTCAGGTTCGCGAGCGTCGCGTCGAGATCGAGTTTCGGCGAAAGCTCGAAACCCGGCACGATCAGGACGTCGACAGGACGCAGTGCCGAGACCTCGATGGCCGAGCCGCCGGACGCGGCCACCCGCCGCCGGGGCGAGACGACACACACCTCGTACGGCGGTCGGTCCGACCCGTGCGCCGCCGCGATGTGATCGGCCATGGTCAGCAGGTCGGGGATCCCGAACACCTCCGAGGCGAAGCAGCCGGGATACGCCAGCACGCCTAGGCGCAGCGGTTTCATGGGCCCTCCGGCTCCCCGCGCAGGTGGCGATATCACCCCGCCATGTGGCGATCTCGCCGCTTCTCGTGGGGGACAGTGTCTCGCGACACTCTCGATCATGACAACGATGCGAACGCGGCGCGACGACCCCTTGGACGACTTCTCCCAGAGAGTTGTCACCGTCGATGGCGTCAGCAAGATCGTGTACGTTGCCGGGACGGGACCCGGCGTCATCCTGATGCCGGAGATGCCGGGCATCAGCCCCGACGTCGCGCGGTTCGCGCGCTGGGTACGCGATGCCGGCTTCCGTGTGTATCTGCCCTCTCTGTTCGGCGTCGACGGTGCCTACCCGACCGCCGAGGCAGGCGAGGCCGTCGCCCGGCGTGCTTGCGTCAGTGCCGAGTTCCGCGCGTTCGCCGGGGGCGGCACCAGCCCCGTCGTGGCGTGGCTGCGCGGCCTCGCCCGTCACGCGCACAGGGAGTGCGGCGGCCTGGGCGTCGGCGCGGTCGGGCTGTGCTTCACCGGCAACTTCGCGCTGACCATGGCGCTGGAACCAGCCGTCATCGCCCCGGTCGTCAATCATCCCTCGCTGCCGCTCGACGACCCCGGGGGCCTGGAGATCGGGGACGAGGACGCGGCGGCCCTGGCCGAACGCATCGGACGAGACGGGGTGAAGGTACTCGCCTACCGCTTCGAGAACGACAGGTGGTGTACGGGTCAGCGGTTCGCGGCCTATCAAGCGTTGCTCGGCGAAGCGTTCGACGGCCGCGTGCTTCCCGCCGACGTGGCGAACACGAACCCTCCGCCCTTCTTCCGCGACGTCGTCGGGTGCGCCCACAGCGTTGTCACGGCACATCTCGTGGACGAGCGGGGTCACCCTACGGTGCGTGCCCGTGACGAGATCATCGCCTTCCTCACGGAGCGGCTCAGAGGGTGACGGGTTCGGGTGTTCGGTGCATGTAGCGGTGCGGCGGCTGTGCCCGTCGCCGTACTGGCCGCTCGGGCGGCCAGGCACAGCGGTCCATAGCCGAATTTCCCTAAACAGTCTGTGGGGAAAGGTGATTTGCGTGCACGAACGCGTGGTTCAGGTCGGCCAGGAGCCTTTCCACGTCGGTCATGAGGGAGCCGTACAGGTGCCATGCGCCGGGCTTGGTGAGGGTGCCCCGGCCGATGAGGCTGGTCATGGTGTCGTGCCAGTCCAGTACCCCGTCGATGGCCTGCCGCAGCCGCTCACGGGGCATCGCGTCGGATGAACCGGTCGGCCCGGATGGTTCGACGAAATCCTGGACGGCCGCTCCCGCCAGCCGCAGGGTCTCGGCATAGCGGTCGAGGAACTCGTGGCCCAGGTGGTGATCGGCATGGCGGTCCAGGGCGCTGTCTGCCAGAGCCCGGGCGATGCCGCGTACCTGGAGAGCGACCCCACGCAAGGCCCGGAATGCCTCACCGGAGGGCACTTCCTTGCGCGGGGTATGGGCCGCACAGCGTGTGTTCCACCGAAGGCTTTCGTCCGCCTGCCGCACTTGTTCCTCGGCATGAACCAGACGTTTGTCCAGGCTGCGGGCACGGTGGAGCCAGCCGTGGGCCCTGGACCTGAGCTGCCGGTGCTCCAGACCGGCTCCCATGTCGCTCAGCAGTGATCCCATGGCATGGGCAAGGTCACGCACGGCGGATGCGGACTCATCCATGTACAGCGGAGGCAGCAGGACGGCGTTCACGACGATGCCCACGACGGCTCCGATGAGGGTCTCCAGGACCGGGGACACGAGGCTGTCCATGGGACCGGTCGTCGTGGCAGTCAGCGCGATGACCGCGGTCGAGGCGATCTGCAGCCGATCATCGGCAGTGCGGCGGGGGCCCGCCAGCACCGCGAGGAGGGCGATGACCACCACAGCGCCCGCAGTCGGCCCCAGCAGCCGGGCAGCCCCGAGAGCAATGGCCAGGCCGGCCACACGCGCTGCCACGCTGTGTACCGCCTTCGTCACGGACTGGTGCACCGTGGAGGCGTTGACCATGAGCAAAGCCGTTGCCACGGCCAGGAAGGGTCGCCCAGCCGGAGCCCAGGGCTCCGAGGCGCCCCACGCGAGCAGGGCCGCGATCAGCGTCTTGGCGCCGCTCACCACATGCCCGGGCTGACGGGCCCGAAGCGCGCGCGTGAGGCGACCTGCCAGCCGTGGCGCCTTCAGTGGAGCAGCCCCCGGCAAAATGGTTGAAAACTGCACGATCTCGATGATGGCACCTTTTATCCCTTTTAATCCTGTGATGTCCACCACGGCTGCTCCGTCACAGGGAGCCGGCACGCACATCGGTACGTGTTGGCACGCATCCTGAGCCCTGTCGTCCGGATGTCGCGTTCCATGGGATGGTCGGCCGTACGTGGATCAGGACCAGGTTGGGGTATTCGGCGGCCGGTCGGGCTGCTGTCGGGCCGTTCAGGCTGCCTCTCCCAGCAGCCCGCACAACTCGTCTTCCAAATCGAGCAGTTGCGATTCCTGACCCCTTGGAACCGTCTGGTAGGTCCGCTCCAGCCATCGCTTCACCGCGGCCAAGGGGGCGCGGAGCAGGGCCTGTCCGTCCGGCACGGACAAGGCCAGGCACAGGACGCGTCGCCGGCCTGCACGGGTCGGCCAGATCCGCACGTCGCCGTCTCCGGACGGCCGGACGGTGCCCATGGCGAGCAGGTCGCGAGCGAACACCCATGTGGTGCTGGTATCGGGGCCGGTGCGGAAATCGACGTAGACGGCATAGGGATCATGCGGGCTGTACCACAGACGGGTCGCTACACCGATGCTGGAGCCCGGTGCGACCACCAGGCGCATCTCGCATTCCTGCTCGACGAAGGTCTCCATGGCGTTGCTTCTCTCGATGTACTACGGGCGGCTGTGCGCCGGTTACTGGCGACAGCGGGTCGAAGCGGCTCCACCGGGGAACGCGGCTCCTGTGGCGGATTGCCGGTTCAACCCGGGGGCGGTGGATGCTGCGGCGCGGTCAGTCACGCGCCTGGCGGTTGCCTTCCAGGTCAGTGAAAACAGCCGTCGACGTTACGGCCGTCCGACCGTGGTCAGGAGAGTACAGACCGTGGTGGGTGTCCCATCGGAGGGAAAGGCCCTGGTGGTCACGCATCCAGTAGACCTGCCCGAGGACCCAGGCGCGGCGAGCCTCGGCGTGGTCACCGTGGTCGTGGTCTCGGACCCAGTGGCGGCGTCCTTCGTGGTGGTGGCCCCGGAATCCGTGGCCGTGGTCGCCGCCGTGGCTCTCGCGGCCCTCGCCCCAGACCTCGCGCCTGTCGTGGTCGTTGGCGTCGGCAAACTGCACGGAATGCGTAACGGCGGCGGCCTTGTCGCCAGCACCATGGTTGGCTGCCGACGCAGGGCCCGCTGCGATGAGGAGCGCGGCCGTTGTGACAGAGGCGGCTGTGAGGGCGGCGCGGCGGGTGATCTTGTGTGCCATGACATTTCCTCCTTGTTCAGGCACTGACGAGGCTACGCCGATGTAGTTGAAGGATGAACTATATTTCGTGTGATGTGCACCATGGGTTGAATATCCGTTTCAGTGGAATTTTTCGGCATGGCCAGTGCGAGGAAGTGGCGGGGTGAGAGGCGGCGGTAGCCGCTCGGTCATGGTCCGCCTCCGCAGAAGCGCCATCTCCAGGGCGCGCAGCGGGAGTTCGGAGCGCGTGTGGTTCGATCAGCGGCATGAGCTCGTCGTCGCGCCCCGCTCACGAATGATCTTCGCGCCTGGCCCGGAAAGACATCGACAGGGAGTCCACTGTTCCGTGCGTGAAGGGGTGCTGTCGCAGACACAGGGGCCCAGAGAGGGCACGAAGCCTCCAGGTCCGAGAGGACGTCGTCGAGCGGATACGACTCGATGCACGCCTCGCGCAGGAAGGCGAGGGCGGGAGTGTCGACATCGATGTTGATCGAGGTGATGTCGAAGCCGACCATGCCGCGCAGACGCGTGCGAAGAGGTCGGCCTCCTTCCGGCATTCGGTCACGGTGCCGGTCGCGTAGTACACACGGGTCGCGCCCATGGCCTCGTACCAGTGGGCGAACTCCCGCAGGAAGGAGATCCGGTCCGCGTCGCTGACCAGACCGGACGGCACCCAGCCTCGACCGGAGGGTGCGAAATCGAGCTCTCAGATCTTCGGACCGTGCGCGGTGAGCAGGACGTCGGGGCGGCAGGCGTGGCCAGGGGAGGGGCGGGGCCCATGGCCGGGCACGGAAAAGGGATGCCTGGGGGCCCACTTCGGGTGTTCACGCAACGTGGGCCCGAGGACGAACCTGATGTGTCGTCGGATCAGGCATCACCAGCGGAGAGCGACGCCGGGAGGCGTGCTGCATCCTCCAGGATCACCTTGCGTATACCCGGTGGACGAACTCCGTGAGCTGGTCGTCGGAGAGATGCTGGGCGATGTCGGTCTCGCTGATCATTCCGACCATTCGTTTGTTCTCGACCACAGGGAGGCGCTTGATCTGGTGGCTCGCCATCTCCTGCAGGGCCTCAGAGATGTCGGAAGCCGCGTCGATCCACCGCGGCGTGCCCTCGCACAGGTCGCCGCACGTCATCCGCGCGGGGTCGTGACCCGAAGCGACGCACTTCACCACGATGTCGCGGTCGGTGATGATGCCGATCATCCGGTCGTGATTGTTGGGGTCGCTGACCGGAAGCGCGCCCACCCCGTGGTCCCGCATCATCTGCGCCGCGCGGTCCAGCGTCTCGTGCTGGGGTATCCACTGGGCACCCGGGTGCATGATGTCCTTCGCAGTCGTCATCGCTCGTCCCTCCATCTGCATCTGCCGCGTCGTCGTGGTGCATATGGGCGTGCGAGCTGGTGGCGGGCCTGGCGCCTCACATGACGGTGCCGGTACGGGCGGATCGCTGAAGCCAGCCACCCCGCCGGGGAATACCGGCTCGTGGGAGTGGATTGCCGCAGCCGTCGGCTGACAAAGGCCGGGCCGTGTCGCCAGACGTTCCCGATGGCGGCGCTGGTGCCGCGCACGCGCACACCCATTGCCCTAGGCAAGGCCTTCAACCATGCTGCACGACGCGCGATGCGCTGTCTTGTTGGCCTTTCAAACGGTGGCAGGACGAGCCGTGCAGTACGTGAGCGGCACGCACGCGGGACGCTGATGACGGAGCCGGCCTTCGTGGCGTTCTGGCGTGCCTGCCGGGCTCAGTCTTCAGCGTCTTCGTAGTGGATGTTGCCGTCCTCGTCGAGCACGGGATGGATGCGGTCGGGGGCATGACCGTTGTCGTCGGACGGACGCGGCCCTTCGGGCCCGTCAGGTCCCCAGCGCAGGAGGCGGCGGGTGCGGGCGATCCGGTAGACGGTGTCCAGGACCTCCAGTTGGTTGACCCGTCCGGTGCGCAGCCGGTCGGCGGCCTCTGCGTACGCGGTCAGCTCCGCATCCGCGGAGCCGGCGTTCTCGGCAACCTCGGTACGGGCGTCGACATGCCGGTCGGCGTCCACAGGGATGAGCCCGCGCTGGCGCGGCTCGAGCCACGTCAGGAAGAAGTCCAGCGTCTTGCGTGCGCCATGCGCACTGGCGTGCGGGCGGCTGACCGGCTGCCACCCAGGGCGGTCTTTCTCTACGACTGTGAACGTCGCGGGCAGCAGCAGGACGTCGGGGTGGGTCTTCAACGCCCGGTGCGATTCGCTGCGTACGGCGTCGGGAAACCGGGAGCCGGTGTAGGCGAAACTGCGCAGCGCCAGCCGTTCCGCGGCCTGAGTGGGGGTGAGCGGCGCGTCCGGGTCCAGGACCAGGCCGTCGTCGATCGCTGCCTCCTTGGTGCCGGGGCTCCAGTCAGGGGCGAGGGGCTCCGGATCGGTCGGGCGTGGCTGCTCGATACCGTTGGCGCCCGCACCGGCGTACTCCTCGGCGCGCACAATCCGGTAGCGCGTTTCGAGCACTTTGAGCTCGTCGACGCGCTCCCTCTCCAGCCGGGCGACCGCCGCCAGCAGCGCACGACGCTCCGCCCTGTCCTGGGCCTCGTCCTTCGCGCGGAACCAGAGCAGCGAATTCAGGCTGTCGCGCGCCATCTGCGGGCAGTTGGCCGACACCGCGACCACCACCCGCCACCGCTGCCCGTCGTCCGCGCTCTGGGCGGCGACACCGAACAGCGGACCGCGGAAGGCCACAGCGCCGGCCTGCACGGCGGCGTCGACTGCGTCGGCCTCCACCGCGGCCTCGACCGGTTCCACCGGAACCCGCACCACCACCGGTCGCACACCGCCTGGCCCTACATCCCCAAGGTCCATGCCCACATCCTGCCGACTACGGCGTGCCCCCGACGCGGATTCCTCCGAATCTGGGCCGATCTGACCGAATCCGGGACGCTCGTGGACTGGGCGGGCTGCCTGCTGCGTCAGGAACCCGGCGCGGTTCTGGAATCGGCCGGGGCGGAAGTGATCGGGGTGCTCGGTGCTACGGGCGTACCGGCGGGGCGTCCACTGCTTCTACCGCCTCGACCAGCGGAGTCAGCTCCGGGTTCTTCGCGGCTTCGTCGAGAGCCTCCCGGAGGGCGGCGTCGTTGGTCGGCCGCGCTTCCTCCAGGAGTTTGAGACCGGTTTGGGTGACGTTGGTGTAGATGCCGCGGCGGTCGGTCGGGCACAGGTACCGGGACAGCAGGCCGCGGTCTTCCAGACGGCTGACGAGGCGGGTGGTGGCGCTCTGGCTGAGAACGACCGCGTCGGCGACCTGCTTCATCTGCAGATGCCCTCCTTCGCCGTCGTGCTGCCGGCTGAGCACGTCGAGCAGCGAGTACTCGCGAACGCTCAGGTCGTGCCGGGACTGCAGGGCGCGCTCGATGTGCGTTTCGATCTTGCCGTGCAGCAGAGACAGGGCGCCCCATCCGTTGGCCAGGGCAGTCAGCGCGGGGTCTGTGGCGGTCATGGGGTGCTGGTCTCCTTCCAGGTGTGTCTGGAGCACAGGATAAGCCATGGTGTCAAATATCGGCTAGGGCCTATATAGAGCTAGCACAAGTAAGTCTGGGCCGTGGGCCGACCCGGCGGCGCCGGAGGATCTGAGCCCAGGGTCCGGCCGCGCAGTGCCCGCGCGAAGCGATGCCGGGCTGTCACCGCGAGGCTGCACTCTTGCCTGCGATTGGGTCCCCTCGATCGTCCTGGGCGTCGGCATACCGCTGACGGAGCCAACGTGCGCGCAATGGCTCGTAGTCGTGTTCGGGGGACAGGACGGGGAAAACCTCGAACATCGCGGCGAGGTTCGCGGCGGCGTCGTGGTACTGGGGTTCGGCCAGGTCGACGTCGGCGAAGAGATACTGCCAGCCCCACGTGCCCTTGGTGAACGCGCAAACCGGTCGCCTGACCCGCGCCGCCGAAGGGAGCCTGATCGAAGATCCTCAACTCGGCGAGCCCCGCCGCTCGTCGGGGCTCAATCCCTCGTCCGTCAGCGGAAGATGGCCGTCAACCAGGCAGTCGTGAAGGTTCCCCAGGCAGAACTCGCCACGAACCCGGTCATCCGCGGTGATCCATTCCGCGTGGTACTCGTCGGCCGCGAAGTGGTAGGGCCGCAGGACCTCGTCGAGCCGTGTGCCACAGCCCACTGAGATCCGATCGAATACGAGGTCGGTATCGGCCAGCAGTGCGAGCCGCTCCGGCGTCAGGTCTCGGTCTGCGGGCCGTCGTTCCATCTCGATCTCATCGCACCCGTCCCATGCCGTGATGGCGCGTTCGAGCCGCGTCCCATAGTCCATCCCAGAGCCTCCTCGTTTCCGCGCCCTAGTAGGGGCCGCCGCGGAAGAGGACGCTGTGGTGGTGGCGCGGGCGGTCGCCGCGTTCGTGGGCCGCGTCGGAGCGGTCGGCCGGGGCCGAGCGCCGGGCGAGGGTCCGGAGGGTTGACAGGCCGGCCAGCACCTGGTCCCGGTGGCGAGCGGACTTCATCCAGACAGGCAGCCGGGCGAACATCGCCATTGTGGGGGAGGCGTGACGCTCGCGTAGCCGGGCACCCACGTAAGCGGCGAGAGCATCGACGTGCTCCTCGTCGTAGGCCCACAGGATCCGTCCTGCACAGCGGGTCTGAAGCCAGAGCGGACGCCGGAAGAAAGGGTCCTCGGTGCCGCCGACCACAGCCCCGACCAGGCCGGCGCCCCGCTGCTCGGTGGTCCAGTCCGCCACCGCGCCGCAGCCGGCGCAGCTGAGCCGGCGAGGCTGGAAGAGCAGCTCACTGAAGTACTTCGGCGATGCGAGACCGGGCAGGGGCACGACGAGTGCGCGGCCACCGCACTTCGGGCAGACAACGAGCACCCGGCTGGTGAACTGGACGAGCCACATGCCGTGGTCGTGGTGGCGGACCTGTTCGGGGTGCGCGGGCTGGGAGCTCATGACGAACACCATGCCAGGCCCGCCCCTCCCCGGACGACTGATATGCCGCGGCCCCGGCCGTTCCTCCTGGTGCGCGGCGCTCATTGGACCTTCTGCTGATCGAATTCAGCATCCTTGGTTGGGAAAGCGCATTGCGTATAGGGGTGTTGACCGATTGCGTTGCCAACGCACCGGGTCGGCGGTACCCGGCACGACACTTGCCGAATGGCCGGTCGCGTCCCTTCCGCTTCAGTAACTGGTACGTAAGGAAGCGAATGACATCCATGCTCGGCGGCTGCACGCCCTGGCCCGAGGAGTTCGTCGACCGCTACTGGGCGGCCGGGCACTGGCGCGGCAACACGCTGGGCAACGGGTCGTCGTCCAGCTGCCGAACGTTCCCGAGTTCGTCATCACCGTGTTCGCGCTGATGCGCGTCGGCGCGGTCCCCGTGTTCTGCCCGCTCTCGCACCGCGCGTCCGAGGTGTCCCACGTCGTGCGGGTCACCGAAGCCGTCGGCTACGTCGGTCCCTCGACGCACCAGGGCTTCGACCACACGGCGATGGCTGCAAACATCGCGGCCCAAGCGCCTTTCCGTCCGCACCGGCAACCTCGCGTGGCGCACCCCGGACGGCAACCTGGTTGTGACCGGCCGTCTCAAGGACGTCCCGCAGCGGGCCGACCACGAAGATCCATCTGGCCTGTGACGGGCAGGGTCGGCCACTGGCCTTCACGAGTCACCGCTGGGAAGGTCAACGACTGCACCCGTGGACACCCCCGCTGGCACGAGGGTGAACCGTGACCCGTCCGGTGGAGATGCCCATGCTCTGCGGCACGACCACATCGATGGCTTCCTGCGCGGTGGTGCCGGCCTGGGGCGATCGCGTTGACCCGGACGCTTCGCGGTGCGAACTCCTCGGACAGTGACTTGGCCAGCCCGGCCTTGGCCGCGGAGTGCGCGGCACGGCTGGCTCGGACCGCGCTGAGCAGGGTCATATCGAAGATCCGTTGCCACTCGGCGTCGTCGATGTCCAGGAAGCTCGGACGGGACGTCGCGGTATCCAGTCGGCGCACGATCCGCCATCCGGGTCGGCCGAAACCGAGCGGGGCGGTAAGACCGCATCCCGCACGGGGAGTCGTAGCCTCCGGTCGGGCGAGCTGTCGGAACATGCCGTTGAGTGGAGCAATCAGCGTCGGGCTGCGGTGGCGCATACCAGGCTGGACCTTCGGCGGTGTCGTGTGACAGGAGTCCCGTGTGCGAAGACCACGTAGGCGGAACCGTCCGGTATGCCGACCACCCGCGGGCAAGGCCGATCGGGCCGTTCTGCCCGGTCCCCTGGCGTTGACTTTCTGGAGTAACGGGTGACGAACGGACGTCCCGGTCGGGAAACCGAGGCCGGCATCGCCGCACGGACCAGGTTGTCCGCGCCTCCGGCGTGGATGCTCTGGCTTCCGGTCATGTACGTCGCGGGCGTTCTGGTGCTCGAACCGGTCACGCCTGTGGAGTGGCCGATCAGCTTCTTGCTGGTCGCCCTGCCCCTGGTGACCGCCTTCGCCTACGGACCCGTCGTCGTCGGTGGCGCCGCGGTGTTCGCCGTCCTCCTCGAAGGGGTGCTGGCCGGCACTCCGTGCTGTGCGGGCCGGCCCGTCGGCTACCTGTGGGACCGCCATTACGTGGCCAGCTATGTCTGCACCGGCCTGGTAGGCGCCCTCGGCACGATCCTGGCCGCCCACCGGATCCGCCGTGAGCGCACGCTCGCCGACGTACGCTTCGTGGCCGAGATCGCGCAGCGCGTCCTGCTCAGACCGGTTCCCCACCGGATCGGCAACCTGCGCCTGGAGAGCCTGTACCTCTCCGCCTCCGCGGAAGCACGCATCGGCGGCGACCTCTATGAGGCCGTCCCCACCGGGTACGGGGTTCGGTTGCTCATCGGCGACGTCCGCGGCAAGGGTCTGCTCGCCGTCGAGACCGCTGCCACCCTGCTCGGCGCGTTCCGCGAAGCGGCGTATGACGAACCCGATCTCCCGGCCCTGGTGGACCGCGTGGAGACGAGCATGCACCGCAGGGCGACGCAACTCGGCGGAAGCGAGGTGGGCGAGCGGTTCGTCACCGCTGTCTTCGCCGAGATCCCCACCGGCGGCCATTACGTCCGAGTCGTCAACTGCGGCCACCCCCCTCCGCTCCTCTTCAGCGCCGGCGATGTGCACGAACTGGACCGGGGGCGGTCAGCTCCGCCTTTGAACCTCGGCATGCTGGTCACGGACCCGCATCACGTCGACGTCTACCCCTTCCGGCCCGGCGAGCAGCTGCTGCTCTACACAGATGGCGTCACGGAGACGCGGGACGCGGCCGGTTCCTTCTACCCTCTTCTCCAGCGACTCCGTTCCTGGGGCCCCCTCCCGCCCGAGGAGCTTCTGGCACTGCTCCACCACGATCTGCTGGCCTTCAGCAACAACCGCCTGACGGACGACACCGCGGCCCTCGCCGCCTGCTTGCTTGCCAACGAGCCGTCCGCACCGCCCGCATCACCCGCAGGATGAACCGGGTTCAGCGCGGCGGCGGGGCCGCATGAGGCGTCCCCGCGCCGAACCGGCCGAACCGGCCGAACCGGCCGAACCGGCCGAACCGGCCGAACCGGCCGAACCGGCCGAACCGGCCGAACCGGCCGAACCGGCCGAACCGGCCGTGCCAGCCGTGCCAGCCGTGCCGGCCATGCCGTGATCGCGTCGGCGTCGAGCGCAGCGTGCGGCGCAAGGCCCTGAGCCATGGCAGGGCTTCACCGGCCTGGCATGAGGGCGCACGGCATCCGGACGTGAGCCCTGTACGCGCCCCCTGTCCGTATGAGAAGACTGCGTCCTGTCGGCGGGCAGGTGGCCGAAAGCCTGTCCAGTGCCCAACTCGTGAGGAAGGCTGGTCGACCGGAGTGCTGTTGCGTCTGCCCATGTCCCTGTCCGAAGCGCAGGAGTGTCTCGCCGAGGCGGCCGTTCCGATCGGTGGCGCGACGCTCGTGTGGGCCACCTGGCAGCGCGACGGCTTCCCGGAACTGGCCATGTCGTTGCGCGACCTGCCGGATGCCAACGTCATCGGACGTGAGACGCTCGGCTCCGCCGTGGTTCTGAACCGCGTCGACGACCGGGTGCCGGACGTACTGCGCCTGGCGGCTGCCACGGTGGGGACGGGAGCCGTGCGCCGTACCGCGACGGTCGGCGGCAATCTCGTCGGCAGCACACTGCGCTGCCTGCTGCCCGGTGCGCTCGTCCTGGAGGCCCGGGCCAGAGTGCTGGAGTCGGACGGTGTCCACGAGACCGACCTGGGCGAAGTGGTGGCCAAGCGCCCCGTGCTGCTCAGCCTCCACTGGCGTGAGCCGATCGCCTGCTCGTACCGCAAGCTGCCTTCCGGCCCGGACGGACGCCCGCCCCTCGTCGTCGCCTCGGCCCTGCACACGGATGACGGCGCAGGTGTCCGCCTGCGTGTCGCTGTGCGCGACGGCTACGACGTGCTCAGCGGCGCGACGGTGTGCAACACCGGTGCCGAACGGGCCCTTCTGACGCTGCGCGACACGACCTTCGGTGACCTTCCGATCGCTGCCTGGGAGGTCGTCCGCTCGCAGGTCATCGACCTGCTGGGCGGTCACGGCTCGGCCTGACGAGGTACAGGGCCGCCCGACCCGTTGAACGTCGCTGACTTGCGGTTGGGCGGTACAGGTGTCCGTCTGAGATCCCCCGGCTCGTAGCCGCCGCAGCGTCAGCCGCATCGTACGCCGAGTGCCGACGCCGCCCGCCTCGTGGTCTGCGGGCGGGCGGGGCGCGGATGCGGATTACATCGGGGTCGGCTTGATCATTGCGAATGGGGCGCCCTGTGGGTCGGCGACCACCGTCATCCGGCCGGCCATCATGTCGAACGGCGGGACAAGGACCGTGCCGTTGCGCTTGACCAGGGCGTCCACGGTGGAGTCGACATCGTCGACCGCGAAGTAGGTCAGCCAGTGCGCCGGGGTGCCCGGCGGGTCGTTGGCGAGGAGCGTGACGCCGCCGACCGCACGGCCGCCGACTTGCAGTGTCCAGTACGAGTCCGCGCCCTCCAGCGGCTCGATCTCGATGCCGAACGCCTCGCCGTAGAAGGCGGTGGCGCCGGGTACGTCATTGGTGTGCAGCTCGTTCCAGGTCAGCGCTCCGGCCTCGTTGACCACTTGCGCGCCGGAGAACTCGCCGGGCTGCCAGACACCGAACACCGCACCCTGCGGGTCGGCGGCGATCAGCATCCGGCCGAGGTTACCGACGTCCATCACCGGGACGAGCAGGGTGCCGCCTGCGCTGACGATCTGCTCCTGGGTGGCCTGGGCGTCGGTACTGGCCAGGTAGCTGGTCCAGACGGTCGGCGGTTCCGGCATCCCCTCGGGGGCCATCGCCGGGCCGATGCCGGCCGCCGCCTTGCCGTTCAGCTCGCAGACCGCGTACCCGCCGAACTCGGCCGGACCGGGCTGGCCCTGCCAGCCGAGCAGGTCGCGGTAGAAGTCCAGCGCGGCCTGCTGGTCCTTCGCCATGAGATCGACCCAGCACGGGGTGCCGGTCGCGTACGGAGTGGTGACTTCAGGCATCTCTTGCCCCTTTCTCGTGAGGTGTGCGGGTCACAGTCCCGTGTAGGTGAACTCGTCGGCGGGGCTGGTTACAGAGGTGGCGAGGCCGACCTTCACGGTGACGTCCACCGTTTGGCTGTCGTCGACCAGGACCGGCGCGGTAGCCGTGATCTGGCTGGGTGAGTGGACCGTGACCGAGGCCGCGGCGGTCTTGTTGAAGTACACGGTGGCGTCGGAGCCGAAGCCCGAGCCGGTGATCATGACCTGGGTGCGGGCCTTTCCACTGGTCGGGCTGACCGCGCTGACCACCACGGGTGCGGGTCCGTTGTAGGCGAACTGCCCCAGCGGTACGGCTGGAGAGGTGCCGAACATGTTGGTGACCCGGACGTCGACGATGCCGGTTCCGAGGGGCGCGGTGGCTGTGATCTGCGTGTCGGAATTGATGACGAAGTCGCTGACGGGGACGGGGATGGGGCCGAAGTCAACCACAGTGTCCGAGGTGAAACCGCTGCCGCTGATGATCACGGTAGTTCTTGACTCACCGAAGGTCGGGCTCACCCCGGTCACCACGGGGTCGGCGGTGATCTCGGGTGCCCCCAGCAGGCTCAGGTACGTGGAGTTGGCGTGCTGGAAGCCGACCTGGCCGAAGAAGTCCGCGGTGGTCTTGTTGACCAGGTTCTTCGCCAGAACCGTGTAGTTGGGGTTCGTCGGCGAGGTGACTCCGGGCTGGACGTAGGCGTTGCCCTTCGTGCGCCCGCCGGCCACATCCAGAAGCAACTTCACCTCGTCCGTTGCCGCTGGTCCCGGGCTCGGGTACCAGTTCTTGGCAGCGGCGAGATCGTCCCATGCCAGCGGTACCAGGTCGTAGGCGTTGACATGACGCTCGTTCATCAGCCACGGGAAGGTGTTGAGGTAGTCGACGAAACTCTGCAGTCCGGCGGTGGGAGCGGCGTAGGTGATCAACGCGAACTTCGCCTGGGGGATCTCCGTCCACAGGTACGGAGCGATCATGGTCGCCAGGCAGCCGCCCAGGCTGTGGCCGGTCACGTAGACGGTCGGGGGCGGGGAGGGAGGCACCGACTGGAGGAGCATTGCGAGCGCGTCCCGGACTGTGCCGCCCAGAGGGGGAATGACGGCCTCCGGCCCACGTGCCCCGACACCCTGCATGTCCTCCACCGGGATGAGCGAGGGCGCGTTGGCGATCTGTGTGAAGGCCTCCATGGCCCCCTTGGACACGGCGACGGGATTCGCCGACGGGTTCACATGAAACGGGACGACTGTGCCGACATCGAGGTCCTCGAGGATGTCGGTCAAGCTGGCGGTCGTTCCACGCGTGACCACGGCGAACTCGTTCGAGCCGTCGGTGTTGCGCGCGATGTACGCCATGTTCGCGTTGTCCGGGCTCAGCGCCAGCCATACCGGCTGCCAGGTGCCCCCTGTGGCGAGCTGCGGGTTTGCCAGTTGCGTCTTGATGCCCTGGAAGATCCGCGCCGACTGCTGCGCGAGGGTTTCCCCGGACGGACGCGGGGTGGCCCCGGTGGCGGCGAGCGCAGCCAGCGTCATGGTCACCTGGGGAACCGTCGGATCGGACTGCTGGGCCATGGTACTCACTCCTCGGGAACGCGTCGGCACGGAGGTGGGGCGGCCCGGACACGGCTCGGGGTCAGGGAAGAAGGACCCGAATCGACCGCCGCATGGACCGTACCCGGACAAACGTGGAGCACAGCGTCCTGTCGCTCCGCCGGGCTAACGTCCCTCGACACAGATGACACGACCGCACCCGGTGACCCACGCCGTCACCGCAGGTCGTGCTCAGCAGCGCCGCCCCGTGCCTTGGTTTAGCCTGCAACCAAGTGCGGCACGCCTCGATGGTGCTGCCGATGCGGGAAGGACTGGGCGACACATCATCACCTCAAAGCAGGGGTGTTGGTGTCGGACAGCCAGAGCCGGGCGACACACGGCCTCCGGGTCGGATCTGCACAGCTGCGCGTTCTCCAGCAGCCGAGCACATGAAGGAAGCTCCGGATGCGGCCTTCCGGTCAGGAAGTGAGCATGCCACCACGGCGACGGGCTGGAACAGCTCGGCATGCATGGCGGCGTGCTCGCCGCCGAGGCCCATCAGTTCGTGGTGCGTGCCGGCCTCGATGATGCGACCGCCGTCGACAAGCTGATGCTGGAACTCGCGGACGCGCCCGTCTGTGACGGGGGCCGAAGTCCCCGTCAAACCGAACGCCCGTGGTGAACCAGCGCAGTTCGTCCTCACGCCGAGTGCGCGGTCGCATCGTGCCGCTACCTGGAGTGTGTCGAGGCGGGCGAAGAGGCCGCCATCGCCGAGTGGTCCTTGTCCGCGACTTCTGCGCCGAGAGGATTGCGTGGGCGCAGGCCGGCGACCAGTCCGAGGATCAGTAGGGCGATGCCCAGCCATACCGACGGCCCTGGTGCGCCTCCGCCTGAGACGGTGTCGACGGCCGCTGCGGCGAGAGGCGCGATGCCGGTGAGCAATCCGGCTCGTCCGGCCCCGACGGCGCGGACCGTCGAATACCACAGTACGAAGGCGACCGCCGTCACCATCAGCGCCAGGTAGCCGGCAGCCCCCCACTGGGACGCGTTCAACTCCCGTACCGCCGAAGGCCCTTCCGACGTAGCGCCGAGGACGGCCAGCAGCACGCCGGCCAGCCACATCGCGTGCACGGACACGCCCCACGGCGAGTGCCTTCGCAGTACCGGCACTGCGAGCAGGGTGAACGCGGCCTCGCAGCCCAGGGCCAGCCCCGCCCAGGCCACTCCGATGGCATCGGTGCGGCCGGTTCCCTCCACCAGCACCGCGCCCGCCATGACGACAGGCGCCGCCAGCAGGACCTGCCGGCTCGGCCTGCGCCGCTCCAGAACCGGGCCCACCACCCCGAGCACCACCGGTACGCAGGCGACTGCTACGGCGATCACCGCCGGCTCCGCGTGGGCGACGCCCCGGACCACGGCCACGTTGAAGAGCACCAGACCGGTGACCGCGATCCCGGCCAGCCAGAGCCATTCCCGGCCACGCGGCCACACCAGGCGAGCACCGGTGATCCGGGCCATGACCAGGAGGATCGCGGTGGCGGCCACGTACCGGACCGCCTGGGTGGTGAAGAGCGGGGCGTCGACGAGCGTGTGCGAGACGGTGACGCTGCTGCCGACCAGCGTCATCCCGACCATGCCTGGGACGAGCTGGGCGAACGGAGCGGAAGGTGAGTCCATGCCGTCCACGGTGCCTTCACAATGGACGGCATGGGCAGGTCCACAACACCACCGGTACAGGGGTCCAAAAAGTCATACCCGGGGACCGGCCCGGCCGCCGGACCGGAGGGCTCGGCGACGGCAGCGGACGCGTCGGCGGACAACACGCCGGCGTTCAGTGCCGCTGTCGGCTCGGACTTCCTGCAACTGGACATCGGCACGGCCCCGCCCGGTGGGCGCACCGCCTGGCTCGCCGACCGGCTGCGGTCAGCCATCGCCGACGGCCGGCTGCCCGTCGGCACCCGGCTGCCCGCCAGCCGGGTGCTCGCCGCGGAACTGCGCGTCACACGGGGCGTGGTCACCGAGGCGTACCGACGGCTCGCCGAGTCCGGCCAGATCGCCGGTCGCGGCCGGCTCGGCACGGTGGTCGTGGCGGCGCCCGCCGTGCCCCGCGCCCGCGACGTAGCGGGTCCGGGAGCCGGGACTGGATCCGGGCCCGCGCTCTTCGGCTCGGGCGACCGCGAGGGAGTGGTCGACGCTCTGCGCTCCCTGCCCTGCCGCATCGACCTCTCACCGGGCGTCCCCGACCTCGCCGCCTTCCCCCGCACCAGCTGGCTGCGCGCCGAACGCGCCGTCCTCGCGAGCGTCACCCCGGCCGACTTCGGCTACGGCGACCCCCGGGGTGCCCCCGCTCTCCGCCGGGCCGTGGTCGGCTGGCTGGCCCGCAACCGAGGCATTCGGGCCGACCCGGGCGAGGTGGTGGTGGTCGCGGGTGTGGCGCAGGCTCTCGGTCTGCTGGGGCAGATCCTGCGGGCCGACGGAATCCGCCGCATCGCCGTCGAGGACCCCGGTTCGCTCGGTGCGCGCCAGCAGTTGGAGTACGGCGGCCACGAGCTCGTGACCGTTCCCGTGGACGAGGGCGGCCTCGACGTGCGAGCGCTGCGTGCCGGCGACGCCCGGGCGGTGCTGCTCACCCCGGCCCACCAGTTCCCCACCGGTGTCGTCCTCGACGGGGAGCGCCGCCGCGAACTGCTGAGCTGGGCGGCCGAAGGCGGGGTGGTCATCGAGGACGACTACGACGCCGAGCACCGCTACGACCGGCCGCCGGTGCCCGCGCTGCGTTCGCTGCTGCCCGACGGTGTCTGCTATGCGGGCAGCGTTTCCAAGCTGCTCGCGCCCGCGCTCCGGGTGGGGTGGCTCCTCGTACCGGCGGACCGGCTGGACGCCCTGGTGGCGGCCAAGCGGTACGCCGATCTCGGCAACGGCGTCCTCACCCAGCTCGTCCTCGCTCGCCTGATGGACTCGGGGGAGCTGGAACGGCACCTGCGCCATGTCCGGCTGCGCCACCGCCGGCGCCGGGACGTGATGCTGCGAGCGATCGAGAGGCACCTGCCCACCGCCCGCGTCCACGGGGCAGCCGCCGGCCTGCACCTGATGGTCACCTTCGGCGACCCGCGGGACGGCGCTCGTGGCAGCGGCTTCCGCGACACGGACCTCGCGGAGGCCGCCCTGGCCCAGGGCGTCAAGCTGCACCCCCTGTCCTGGCACCGGATCGCCCCTGGCCCTCCGGGCCTGGTCCTCGGCTACGCGGCGGGCCCTGCCCACGAGATCGAGGAAGGCATCGCCCTCATCGGCACCGCCCTGCGCAGCCTTCTCCGATGAGCCCGGCGCCGTAGCGGACGATCTGACATCACGGCGGCGGTGCGGTGGCCGCGGACGATGGCTTCGTGCGGACGACGGCTTGGTCGCCTCGCGGTCCGAACAGGTGCAGGATCTCTACGGGATGTGTGCCGGCCGGGCCGAACCAGTGAGGCTGTCTGGTGTCGAACTCCGCGATTTCGCCTGGGCGGAGAGTGCATTCGCGGTCTGCGAGAACGAGGCGTAGTTCGCCGGCGAGGACGTAGAGCCACTCGTGGCCTTCGTGGGTCACCAGTTTCTGCTCGCGGGGGGCCAGTACGTGCTTGAAGACCTGTACGCGGCCCGGGTACCGCGTCAGCGGCACGAGGACGCTGCCGTGTCTGTTGCGCAGGGGTGTGAGATGCACTCGGGGGTCGCCCGTGGCCGGTGCGTCCACCAGTTGGTCGAGTGCGACGCGGTGCGCACGCGCGAGGGGGATGAGCAGGTCCAGGGTCGGGCGGCGCTTGCCTGATTCGAGACGGGACAGCGTACTCACCGAGAGCCCGGTGGCAGCTGCAAGCGCCTCCAGTGTCAGTCCGCGGTCCCGGCGCAGTGTGCGCAGCCTCGGCCCGATGGCATCGAGTATCTGCTGCAGTCCGGTGTCCATACGGCTAAGTGTCAGATCTTTTGCGGTCTTCGCAAAGGGGCTCGGCGGTGGTCGTGGTCCTGCCCGAGCCTGGCCGGGTAGTGCTCCCCGGGGTGAGAGGCAGCCCATGACCGTCACAACGACTAGTCCTGTTCAGGCCGTTCTGAGCGCGCGCAGGCGCTGGACGGTGCTGGCCGTCTGCTGCCTGAGCATGTTCGTGGTGGGTCTGGACACCACCATCGTCAATGTGGGCCTGCCCGCCATCGGGCGTGGCCTGGGCGTCGGGACGCGAAGTCTTGAGTGGACCGTGGACGCCTACGCCATCGTCCTGGCCGGACTGCTGATCTCCTCCGGCGCACTGGCGGACCGGTTCGGGCGCCGACGGGTGTTCCAGTCGGGGCTGGTCGTGTTCGGCGCGGCCTCGCTGGTCTGTGCCACGGCCGGCTCGGTGGGCGCGCTGGTCGCGGCCCGCGCGGTGCAGGGGATCGGCGCTTCCATGCTCAGCCCGGTGGCTCTGGCGATCGTGGTGAACGCGATGCCCGATCCGAGGGAGCGAGCGCAGGCGATCGGCGTCTGGGCGTCCGTTTTCGGACTCAGCATGGCCGTTGGCCCGGTCACGGGAGGTGCTCTCGTCGCGGGGCTCGGCTGGCGGGCCCTGTTCTGGATCAACGCTCCGGTCGTCGCAGCCGCCCTGGTGCTCAGCGCGGTGTTCGTGTCCGAGTCCCGGGGGCCGCGGGCGCGGCGGCTCGACGCTCCGGGACAGGTTCTCCTCACCGTACTCATCGCTGTCTGGGTCGGCGTACTCATCGAAGGGCCGCGTATCGGCTGGACGTCGTCGGCGGCACTGGCTGCCTATGGATTCGGCGCTGTGACGGGGGCCGGTTTCGTGTGGGTGGAGTGCCGTCGGCGCGAGCCGCTGATGGACCTGCGGCTTTTCTGCAGTCCCGGGTTCAGCGGTGCGGTGCTCGGCGCAGTGGCGGTCTTCGTCGCCCTGAACGTCACGCTGCTGCTCAACACTCTCTATCTCCAGCACACCCGGGGCTTCACACCCCTGGCCGCCGGGGCGGCGACGCTGCCCATGGCCGTCGGAGCGACGCTTTGCGCACCGTGGTCCGGCCGTCTGGTCGGTCGTACCGGAACGCGGCGCCCCCTGAGCCTGGCGGGCGGCTTCATCACGGTCGGCGGGCTGTGCCTGGTGGGACTCGACCGGCAGACGGGCCTGCCCCTGCTTCTCCTTGCCTATCTGTTGATCGGCACCGGGTTCGGCTTCGCCAACGCGCCGATCACCAACACCGCGGTCAGCGGGCTGCCTCCCGCACGGGCCGCCGTGGCAGGAGCGATCACGTCCACCGCACGACAGCTCGGCTCCGCACTCGGCATCGCCCTCGCCGGCAGCCTGGTGGCGCACAGCACCCCGGCCGGTTTGGCCCATGCGTCCCGCCCTGGCTGGATCCTGGTCGCCGCCTGCGGACTCGTGCTCTTCCTCGTGGCCCAAGTCCCTTGCCGATGTCGCGCTTGACCAGCGACACAGTGATCGTGGTAGGCAAGGCGGATGCTTGGCCGACTTCCTCTCGATGAACAACTCGACGGCTTGCGATCCGTGCTCTCCCAGAACGAGATCTTGACGGACGTGATGGCCAGGGCGGCAACACTGGAGTTGCCCGGCTGGTACGTGACGGCGGGCTGTCTGTTCCAGACGGTGTGGAACGTGGTCACCAGCAGGCCCCCGACCAACGGCATCAAGGACTACGACGTCTTCTACTTCGACGGCAGCGACCTCTCCTGGGAAGCAGAGGACACCGTGATCAAGGCGGGCCAGGATGTGTTCGCGGACCTGCCGGTCGAGGTGGAGATCCGCAACGAAGCCCGCGTGCATCTTTGGTACGAGCAGAAGTTCGGCGTGCCCTGTCCGCCCCACGAGTCCACCGAGGCCGCGATCGACTGCTTCGCTGCGACGACGTGCTGTCTGGGCGTCCGGCTGGGATCCGATGGAGGATGGCGCGTCTACGCACCTCACGGGCTCTCCGACGTGTTCAACCTGGTCGTGCGACCCAACTCGGTCCTTGCCCCGCGGGAGGTCTATGAGACCAAGGCCGCACGATGGAAGGACGAGTGGCCGGAGCTCACCGTCCTGCCATGGGCAAACTGACGGCTCGTGGTCTGTGGAGGCATCGCGTTGGCGCACCAAGTCACGGACGGGTTGGGTTGACCTTCACGCATGGGTCAATGTCTAGCGTCAGCGGCATGGATTACGTCGCCAAGAGCGCAACGCCGCCTGCCATTTCCAGCCTGCCCAGGACGGGCCTGGAGGTCCGACTCGCCGCACGGCCCGACGGGCTCCCGACACTCGACCACTTCGAGATCGTTGAGGCTGCCGTCCTGGACCCCGCACCGGGCCAGGTGCTGGTTCGTAACCTGTTCCTGTCGCTTGATCCCGGCATGCTCATGTTGATCGCGGGCGCCCCGCTGCCGACGCAGCGCTATGAGGTGGGAGAGGTGATGTACGGGGACGCCGTCGGCGAGGTGGTCGCCTCGGCCGATCCGTCGCTGAGCGCGGGGGAGCTGGTGGTTCATCGGCTCGGCTGGCGGGAGTACACCGTGGCCGAGGCCGGTGCGTTCCGCCGCGTGGACAAGGCGGCCTACCCGAGCCCCTCCATGCACCTGGGATTCGGGCTGGTCGCCTATGTAGGGCTCATGGACGCGGCAGAGCTGCGGCCCGGCGACACCGTCTTCGTCTCCAGCGCGGCAGGAGCCACAGGGAGCATGGCGGGTCAGATCGCCCGGCTCAAGGGAGCCGGCCGGGTCATCGGCAGCGCCGGCTCCGCCGACAAGGTTGCCCACCTGACCGGGAAGCTCGGGTTCGATGCGGCCTTTGACTACCACGACGGCCCGGTACTCGACCGGCTGCGCGAAGCGGCCCCGGACGGCGTCGACGTCTACTTCGACAACGTGGGAGGCGAGCAGCTGCGCGCCGCCATCGAGGCCATGAACGTGCACGGCCGTATCGCGGTCTGCGGAGCCCTCAACCGGCAGAGCGCAGCCCACCCCGACGAGGGCCCGGGTGACCTGCTGAGCGTCCTGGCCAAACGCCTGACCATCCGCGGCTTCACTCTGTGGGACCACCTGGACCGGGCTGCGGAGTTCGGCCAGTGGTCGTAGCCCCGGTCACCGATCACGGTTTCCGCCGGTCAGCGACACCGCGAGCGGGATGCGGCCGGAGCTTCGTCCCCCGGAGCCTGGGAGAAGGAAAGTCCCGCGTGGCCGCCACTCACGGCAGCTGGACTTTCGGCCTGCTCCGAGACGCGAGATTCTGGTAGTACGGCCGATCGCGGACCAGCGAACAAATGCGGGCTGGAGCGCATCTCACGCTTTGTGCAGCCCACCTCATGCTCATACGGCCCTCGGCGCGACGGGCACTGTCGCGTCTTGCGAAAGGAGGGCGGGCGATGAATGTCCCGCCGTACCGTGACCGCACAAGCGAGACAGCACGGCCGCAGCTCCCCGGCCGGGCCACGACCGCACGCAGACTGAGCACCGCCGCCACTGTGGCGACGGTGCTCCTGGCGTGCGGTGGCACGGGCGCCCCCAAGGCGGCCTCCTCTTCGTCCCTCGCTCCAGACCGCACCACCGCTGCCACTGCGTGCACCAACAGCACGAAGCTGGCCGGGTGGTCGAACCACCGGCTGGCCATGCTGACCATCGCCGTGCCGGTGTCGGAGACCTCGGTGTCCGATGTCACCTCCGAGGTGAGCGCCGGTGCGGGCGGTGTGCTGCTGTTCGGCAGCACGGCGCCCTCCGACCTCGGCTCCCGACTGACCGCCCTGAAGTCCCATGTGCCCGGCAAACTGGGCCTGCTGGTGATGACCGACGAGGAGGGCGGCGGCATCCAGCGCATGGCGAATCTCGTAGGGTCCCTGCCCTGGCCCGCGTACATGGGTACGCACTGGAGCACGGCCCAGATCCAGCAGAACGTCACGAAGGTCGCCACCAAGATGGCCGCCGCCCAGGTCAACATGGACCTCGCGCCGGTGGTCGACGTCGACGGCAGGAACCAGGCCCCCAGTAAGACCAACCCCGACGGCTGGCGGTCCTTCAGTGGCAGCACCTCGGTGGTCTCCAAGGACGGTGTCGCGTACATGAACGGGCTGCGCGCCGGACATGTGATACCCGTCGTCAAGCACTTCCCGGGCCTTGGCGGCTCCAGCTACAACTCCGACTTCGGCCCTGCCCGCACCCTGCCCTGGTCCACCCTGCAAAAGGTGGGCATCCCGCCGTTCACGGCGGCCATCAAGGCCGGGGCCCCGGCCATCATGGTCTCCAACAACATCGTGCCGGGTCTGGGCACCAATCCGGCAAGCCTGTCACCCACCGTCATCAGCTCCGAGCTGCGCGGCAAGCTGGGCTTCAAGGGGCTGGTGGTCACCGACTCGCTCAGCGCCAAGGCGATCTCCGCCGCCGGCTTCAGCGTCCCCGCCGCCGCCGTCCAGGCCCTGCGCTCCGGTGCCGACATGGTCATGTTCGACCTGAAGGGCAGTGTCAGCTCCCAAACGTCCTCGATCGCCTCGGCGATCACCAATGCGGTGGCCGGCGGACACCTCGCCCGCAGCCGCCTCATCGACGCGGCGGGGCACGTCCTGGCCGTCCGGCACGTGAACCTCTGCTCCTGAGCGCGAGTGGACCGCAGCCCTTGTTGCAGCCTGGCAGCTCAGCGAACAATTAATCGGTTGCCTGTTGGCGATGGCGGTGGATGCAATGTCCGGCATGGTCACCCAGGTGCGCCCGCCACGGCGAGATGAGAAGAACGCGCACCACCGGGCCTTGCCACTCTGCGATCCGGGCAAACTGCGACCGAATCGCCACACGGGAGACGCCCACTCATGAATACGCCACCATCGCCACCTGGAGCGGAGCGGACTGACGGATCATCCGTCCAGATCGGCGCTCTCGTTCCGCTCACTCGGCCGGGCTGGGTCGAGGCAGGCCAACACTTGCTCGCTGGACTCGAGCTGGCCGTTCGCGAAGTCAATGACGCCGGCGGGATCGTCGGAAGGCCACTCGAGCTGGTGGTCCGAGACACCGCGGCCGATCCACAGAGGGCCGCGGCGGCCGTAGATGAGTTGGCTCGCCTGGGCGTGGCTGCCCTGGCGGGGGAGTATCACAGCGTCGTCGCCCGCGCCGCTGCCGCCAGGGCTGACGCCCTCGGCCTGCCGTTCCTCTGCTCGTCAGCGGTTCTCGACGCGCTCACCGAACAGCCGACGGATTGGGTGGCGCGCCTCGCCCCGGCGCAGTCCCACGGCTGGCGGATCTACGCAGACTTCCTCCTCAGCGCGGGCCACAGTCGAATCGCCGTAGCAGCCGAGCCGAGTGTCTACTGGGCGTCTGGGGCCCGCATTCTGCGGGACTACCTCGCTCCACGCGGCGGCACCGTCATCGAACTCGACATGCGCGTGCTCGCCCCCACGGCCGTGTGCGACGAACTCGTCGCCAATCGCGCGACAGCCCTCCTCCTTCTGGTCGGCCACCCGGAGCCGGCTGTGTCGATCGTCAAGTCCGTCCGCCGCGACCAGCGCCTCGCCGAGCTCATGATCGGTGCTCCGGCCGGGCAACCGGAGTTCCCCGAATGGGCGACGTTGCTGGGCGACGACGGCGCCGCGATCCCGTTCTTGCGCTACCTGCCCGAGCGCCTCAGCCCGCTCGGTGCACGAGTCGAGACGGCCCTCCGCGAGCGGCTGGCCGAAGCGCCCTCCTTCGTCGCCTTCGAGGGTTACGACACGGTCGCCGTCCTCGCCGAGGTGCTGCGTTCTCACGGCCCGCGCCGGGCGCGCACTGCCGAATCCTGGCCGCGCGTTGCAGTCGAAGGCACCCGCGGGCAGATCCGGTTCTCCCGCACGCCAGGCATCAGCGTTTGGCAATGGGCTTGGACGCCAGTCCAAGTCGTCGATCGAGACCCGGCGGAATCCGATCGCTTCCGGATCCTTCACGCCGGCTGAGAGAGCACGGAGCGCGTCTGTGTACTCGTCAGCCCGATGTGGTCCGTGCAGGCCGCCACGGCGGACACCATGACGACCACGCCGGAGAACCTGACCATCGCGCTGCCCGGCCGCCCGCCCGTCGTCGACCTGGCCACCTGGCAGACCGCCCGTGACGAGCTTCTGGTCCGCGAGAAGGCCCACACCCGCGAGGGCGACGCCCTCGCCGCGGCCCGCCGCCGACTGCCGATGGTGGAGCTCGACGGGACGGTCGAGGTCGTCGGACCCGACGGCCCGGTCCCGTTCCTGGACCTGTTCCAGGGCCGCCCCCGAGGACCGGCCCGAAGGCGGCAGCCCGTGCTGGTACTGGCGCTCGGACGCGGACGGGAACGCCACCTGGGGCCCCCGATCAGCCGCCCCGTGTCACAGTGGACCCGCCCCGGCGCAACCCCCGGACGATGCGAACGGCCCCCGGCCGGGTGCACGTATCGGCCAAGTGCCGGTACTCGTTATTCCCTGCCGGTTCGACGGACGCGATCTTGGGAGGCTTTTTTCATGCCCTGGGGCCGCTTGTCCGGGGACCAGTCCCGAGATCTGGTACCGCCGATCCGGGCATGTGGCGCTCACCAGTCGACCACCTCTGCAAAGGAGTCTCGTGCCAGACGTATCCATTCGCCTCGCAGGCATCGCCGACCGTCCCATAGCGGAGCGGTTGTGGCTGATGTTCCGCCATGACCTGTCGGAGTCGGTCTGTTCCTAACCGGCTTCTGGTGCGTGGTAGGAGAAGTCGTACTCGGTGAAGTCGGCAACCGGGACGTATCCGATTCGCTGGTACAGGGCGTTGCTGGTGGGGTTGGCGGGGTTCGTGAACAGTACGACGTCCGTCGCGCCTGCGGTCAGCGCGGCTCTGCTCACCTCGACCGTCACTGCGCCCGCGTAGCCGCGACCCCGGAGGTGGGCAGGGGTGTAGACGGGGTCAACCCGGATCATGCCGCCGACCATCGAAGTCGAGCCTGCCATGGAGACGGGAGTGCCGTCCGGGGTCTCCCAGAACGTGAAGTGTTTGTCGGCGAAGCGCGAGTCGGCCCAGGAGCCGGCGTCCGGGGAGGGGGCCTCTCCGACGGCGGCGACGAACTCACTGCACCAGCGGATGAGTTGCTCATGGTCCTGCGCGTCCACGACGCGACCCCGGCCGTCTGGGAGCGGCTCCGGTGGGGTGAGGGTGCCGAGACGGTGGAGACGGCCCCACCAGCTGGGTACCGGCGCTGCGCTTGTGTGCCGCTGCCAGGCCGCGGCGAAAGCCGTGGCGGTGTCGTGGTCCGCGGTGACGCCGGAGAGGGAGTGGCCGAGGTCGGCCAAGTGGGCGGCGAGGGCGTCGGCATGCTCGGGGGAGAGGGGGGTGAGGGTCAGTCGGTGGGACGGAGGGCGGTAAAAGACGGCGCGGACCTCGCCCCCTGACTCCAGTCGGCCGAATACGGTGGCTTCGGCGTACGCATCCGTTCGACGCGTTCGCAGTTTCTCGGTCAACGTCAGCGGCGTGGTGTGCAGAGCGGGGCGTGAACGCAGGAAGTCTTCGGCACGGGCGAGAAAGTCGTCGACGTCTTCGGTGAGGTGCCAGTCATCCGGGCGCATGCTTCATAGTCCCTGATGTACTCGACTCGGGGGAGCCCTTGTCCAGGGATGAGCCGTCGCCATCCTGCGGCGCAGATTGTGTTGTGACTCACGCAAGCCCGGTGAGAGACTGCGTCGGTGGTCGGCGCCGACCTGGCGGGCCTGAGGGGGGAAATGAAGGACTGGATACCTTTTCTGCAGTCTTTGATCTGGCCGATCGTGGTGCTCACCCTCGCGTTCAAGTTCCGCGGCGGGCTGGGGCGACTCATCGAAGCGGTCAACAGCCGCGTCGAGCGCGGCGATGCCTTCGAGGCGGGGGCATCAGGGATAAGGCTCGGCCCCTCGTCCCCGCAGACCCCGACTGGGGCCGAGCCCCAGCCGGGTGCGCAACCTGTCCTTGAAGTACCGCTGCCGCTGGCTGAACTGACCGAGGCCCCGACCAATACTGCTCCCAGAGTTCACCTGGTTCACAGCGCGCACCGTGACAGCGCACTCGACAAAAACGGCTACAAGTACTTCCGGGTCCGCATCGCCCTTGAGGGCGACAGCGAATCCGATCTCGACCGCGTCGCCAGGGTTGTCTACCACTTGCACCCGACCTTTCGGGATCCCGACCGCACCGTCACGAATCGCTCGACCGACTTCGAGGTCATCACGGCAGCCTGGGGGATGTTCAGCCTGACAGCCGATGTCTATGTGAAGGGGAGCACCGAGCCCATCCGACTGGAGCGGTACCTGAATTTCTGAGCTCGATTCTAACGCCCAGGCGTCACCCGACCTGCTGAGATCTCCCGGGCCGCCGGCCGTCAAACCTCCTCAAATTCCCCTGGATTTCGCTGTATTACGACACTGCGCAGGCATTGCGGGATTCGCCGCCGCGCCGGTCGCCGGAGTGAGCCCGCAACCTTGCGCGCGCAGGCGTCGCTCTGGCATCCGCAAGGCGTGGGTCGCCCGGGATCCGGACAGCCAGAATGCGGCCTCTTCAACTCTGACAGGACACTAGGAGTCGGCCAGCCACGCCAGCATGCGGCCCTGCGACCAGCAGCGGCCGATGGCCTCGGCGCGCAGAGACGACCGGTCGAACACCGTCAGACCGATGATGCTGTGGCCGGAGGCGCGGCGATCGCCAAGTGTCGGAATCGTCGGCGCGACCCCGACCCCTTCCGCTGACACCCACGCCACCGCCCGCCCGGCCGCCGCTTCGTCGAGGCGGTGCAGGAAGCGCAGGCGGCTCTCGAGCGGGAAGTGCGACAGCGCCCACGTCGTGGTGACGACAGGCAGGGCGTCCGCGGGTACACGGGCGAAGGCGTCGGGGAGCACCTCGACGGCGTCACCTTGCAGCAGCAGCGGAGGAGCCGTCGCCGCCAACGCCATCTCCGCGTCGAGCTTCGCGACCCGTTCCGGCTGATCCGGCGACAGGCAGGCGCGCAACCATCGGGCGTCATCCGCGTCGGTCACGTCGACCGGAGCGAGGTCGACGCCGACCCGGGCGACGACCTCGGGCATCGCCCGCGTCGGGAGGGGCCGGTCTCCCACGATCGAAGACGACAGTTGCACGGGAGATGACGGGTCGCCCAGTGATTGTCCGTTGCTGTACGTGATGCCGACGCGATCGACATTGAGATTGAGCCCAGCTGAGCAGCCCACGTCGATCAGCCCAACCGCATCCGCGCCTGCCCGGCGCGCCGCCTCGGCGATGGCCGGATACAGCACGGCGCAGCGACCGGTCTCGTTGGTCCGCGTCTTCCGGCGCCCGGCGGTGGCCACGACCGCGTCGGTCATGCGTAGCAGCGTGTCGATCGCAGCGCCGGCGGCAGCGTCCCCGTCCGCAGCGGCATAAGCCGTGGCAAGTGCCGGCGCGTGTCCGGCGAGGGCGAGGTCGTGCAGCGCGGCGAGGATCACCGTGGGGTGCCGCTTGCGCGCCGGCGCCGCCTCGATGGCGCGCAGCGCCTCGTCGGACTCACTCAGGGCGACGGCGACGCGCTCGTACAGCGGCGATGTGCCGGCGGCGTCGACCTCACCGAAGTGTCGGTACACCTGAGCAAGCGTGCGGGCCCTACCCACGGGTACGGCGCTCCTGCGGTCCGGTCCAGGCATCCCGACGATTCTAGCGATGGGAACGACAACGCCCGGCCCTGCGGCCGTTTGAGGGGACGGCGCCGCGTGTGGAGCGCCTGGCCTCCATTGCGAAAGTCTGTTGAGACGCTGCCCCGTGTTGGGGAAGGTCTGGGGCATGGAGTACTTCTGCTACCACCGCGACCGGCCCGGATCCCTCGCGTTGCGCCATGAGCTGCTGGAAGAGCACTGGTCCTACATGGACCGGTACGAGAAGGAGATCATCGCTCGCGGCCCGACCTTCGCCAGTGATGGCGAAACGCCCACCGGCAGCGTGCACATCGTCGACTTGCCGGATCCCGCTGCCGCCCGCGCGTTCGCCTTCGACGAGCCCAACTACCAGGCCGGCGTGTACCGGGACGTGCTGCTGCGTCGGTGGCGCAACCTGCTGGGGCGCACCATGTGGGATTTCCCTGGTGGCCGGACCGGCGGCAATCGGTACCTGGTGCTCGGCCTCGGCTCGGGGCAGTCCGTCGACGTCGACGTGCCGGCCCACCAGGACGAATTGATCGCTTACGGGCCACTGTTGTCCGACGACGGCGCCACCTGGCTGGGCACGGCGGCGCTGGTCCGGGCCGTGGACCCGGACACGGCACGCGCCGTCCTGACCGCGGACCGGTATGCCGACATCGAGGTCCACGACTGGGAGTTCGGCGGGCGGCGATGACCCAGGGACGCTCCACGCCGACGACGCCTGGCGGTTGAGTGCAGGAGCGTGCCACCGGGATGAGCACGTCCCGCACCTCGGACCCGCGAGGGCCGCTGTGCGGGACGTGGGCGACGAAGATCGCCACCTGCCTGGGGCAGGCCCCTGGGCCGGTCAGGCCGCGAGCAGCTCGGTGACCAGGCGGACGGCCTCCGGCACCTCGACGTGGTCGTCCGGGATGGCCCCGAAGTGCGCCGGTGGGCGTCACAACGGCGGTCGCGCCGAGGCCGTCGCCGCCCGCGCCGACGTCGCCAAGAGCACCATCTACTGCTGGCGGAAGTCGAAGGCACCCCTCGTCATGGACGCCTACCGCACGGCTGTCGAACAGCGGATGCGCGAACCCGACACCGGCTCACTCGCCGGCGACCTGACCGCCTTCGTCACTGCCCTGTACGGCGTCACCGCGTACCCCATCCGCGTCAAGACCCTGCGCGGCCTCATGGCGGAAGCCCAGCTGGACCCCGCCTTCGCCGGGCCCTTTCTGGTACCGCCTCCTGGTCGCCCACCAACCCCTCGACCCCGCCCAGGTCCCTGGCCAGATCGATCAACTGCTGCACGGACTTCATGCGCGACACGGGCAGTAGGGACCACTGGCCCTTGTAGCGCGTGGCAGTACCGGGACACGCATGATGGAGAAGCGGGAACACTGTTCGCCACCTGACGATCATGAGTGGTGGTGCTCACCATGGCCGTGCTGGACGAGAACGGACTGGCTCCACCCACACCGCATGCCGATCCCCGGGGAGATCCGTTCCTCCGGACCCAGTTCGCCGTACCGACGCGTCCCGAGACGTTCTTGCGTCGCGACCGGCTGGTCAGACACCTCGACGAGGCCCTTCTGACGCCGTTGACCGTTGTCGGTGGAGCGGCGGGAGCGGGCAAGACGTCGCTGGTCGCCGACTGGGCAGCGGCGCGAGCCGGGCACGTCGCCTGGCTCACCGCGCAGTCGGCGGACAAGGGAGCGGGAGTCTTCTGGGCGTACCTCCTCGAGGCCCTGCGCCTTACTGGCGTGCCACTGTCCACGGACGTCGGTTCCCCCGCCCGACCCGGCCGCGTGGACGACGTGCTTCTCACACGGCTCGCTGCCGAGCTGAGTGCCAGGGACGCGCCGGTGATCGTGATCGTCGACGAGTACGACCGGGCGACCGACCCGGAGATCGCGGATCAACTGGGATTCGTCCCCCAGCAGGCGGGACGTGGCATGCGCCTGGTCCTCGTCACACGCACCGAGCCGCTGCTCCCGCTGCACCGCTACCGGGCGGCCGGCGCCATCACGGAGATCAGGAACGCCGAGCTGGCCTTCACCCCCGACGAAGCGGCCGAACTTCTGACGCTGCACGGGCTGCACCTCCCGGCCGGCGACATCGGTGCGCTGGTGGAGCGCACCCGGGGCTGGGCAGCCGGACTGCGGCTGAGCGCCCTGGCCGCGCGGGGAGAGACGGATCCGCGGACGTATCTGAAGGAGTTCGAGGCCGACCGCACCACGATCGCCGACTACCTCCTGGTCGAGGTGCTCAAGCGGCAGAGGCCCGAGACGCAGGATCTGCTGTTGCGGATCAGCATCCTCGAACGTTTCTGTCCCGACTTGGCCAACGCTCTCACCGGGCGCACCGACGCCGAACTCATCCTGACCGGTCTGCACCGCGAGAATGCGTTCGTCGAGTACCTCGGACACGCCTGGTTCCGGCTCCACCCGCTGTTCGGGGAGATCCTCCACGCCCACCTGAGGGTGCAGTCTCCCGGGCTGGAAGCCGAACTCCACCGCCGTGCGGCGCAGTGGCTGCGGTGCTCAGGGTCTCTCGACGAGACAGTCGGCCACGCGGCGGCAGCCGACGACTGGGAGTCCGCCGCCGGTGCCCTCGTCGGCGATCTCGCCATCGGGGAGGTCTTCACCGGCCTGCACTCCGGCGAACTGTCCGAGCTGTTCTCACGGATGGGGCCCGAACCCACGAGTCCCGCCACCGACCTCGTCCGTGCGGCGCATGGACTGTCCCGGTGCGACGTCGAGCGTGGCCTGTACTGCCTGGAACGGGCCGCACAGGCCCTGGCGCGGCAGAAGGCAACTTCCGAAGACGACGTCTGCGACCTGGCCGCGGCCCGGCTGAGCTGTGCCCTCCTGGAAGCTCTGGCCGCGCGACTGACCGGTTCGCCGGAACGGGCGGAGACGGCCGCCCAGGCCGCCGGGAAGCTTCAGCGCGAGGTTCCCGGCCGGCTTCTGGAAGAACATCCCGAGCTGATCGCGCTCTTGCTCACTCATCTCGGCTCGACACGGTTGTGGGCCGGCCGATTCGGGGACGCGCGCGCGGCCCTGACCACGGTGGTCAACTCCGGCCGGGCGGCGTCGACGGAACAACCGCGCGAGGAGTGTCTGGGCCTCTTGGCCCTGATCGACTACCCCAGGGGCTGGCCGGGCAGAGCCGAGCGCAAGGCCTTGGCCGCGGTCACCGCGGCGGACCGTGGCAGCCCGCCCCCGGCGCCCGGGCCGCGGCTGGCGTCGCTGGTCCTGGCCGCAGTGGCAGTCGACCGCAACGAGCTGGACCGGGCTGAGGCGCTCCTCGATGCCCCGGCGGACGCGCGCCATCCGCTGCTGGACCCGGTGGTGCAAGCGGGGGAGTCCATCGTCACCGGGCGTGTCCTCCTGGCCCGTGGCAAGACGCAGGCCGCACTCGAAGCGGCGGACCGGGCCGTCGTAGCCGATGTGGCGTCCCCTTGGGCCGAGGCACACACCCGTGTCGCTGGCCGCCGCCGCGCACCTCGCCGAGGGCCGGTCGGAGTTGGCCGGCGTCCGGGCAGCCACTGGATCGGTCATCTCGTGTCTCCTGGTCCGCTCCGTCGCATGCCTAAGGAGGAGCCATGGCTCCGGGCACCGCCTCCGGGCCGTCCCGTTCGGGCTCGCCCGAGCAGGCCGGTCATGTCCTGACCAAAGAGGAGCACGCGGAGTACCTGCGGCTCCGCCGTGCCTCGCGCCTACGCCACCGGCGCCTGCGCTACCTCGGCGCCTCGGTCCTTCTGGTGCTGACGCTCGTGCTCGCCCCGCTGGCCGTCGTCGCGGTCTGGGTGCACGGCACGGTCGCCGACGCCGACCGGTATGTGCAGACCGTCGCGCCTCTTGCGTCCGAACCGGCCGTTCAGAAGGTCGTCGCCGACCGGCTGACCGACCGTGTGGTGGCCCAGGTGAACGTCGATGCGGTGACGGCCTCCCTCACGAAGGTGCTAGCCGACAATGGCGCGCCGCCCCGCGTGGTCGACGCCTCGAAATCCCTTGCCGGTCCGCTCCGCTCCGCCGTACGCACCGTCGCGCGGCGCAACATCGACCGAGTCGTCACCAGTGACCTCTTCCACCGGGCCTGGGTGGAGTCCAACCGACGGGCGCAGGCCTCGGTGATGTACATGCTCACCGGAGAGGGGCAGGGAGCGCTCCGGGCCAAGGGCGACACTGTCCAGCTGGACATCGGAGTCGTGGTCGACCAGGTGAAGGAGCGCCTCGTCGACGCCGGCTTCGGCAAGGCCTCCGCCATCCCGAACGTCGACCGTACGGTCACGCTGTTCCGCACCGACCAACTGAGCAAGGCTCAGAGTGCGATGCGGCTGCTCGACATCGTCGGCACCTGGCTGCCCGTACTGACCCTCGCCGTGGCCGCCGCGACCGTGTGGGCAGCTCCCGGACACCGGGTCATGCTGATGGGTACGGCCCTCGGCGTCGGCGCGATGATGGTGGTGCTGCTCGTCGCCCTGGCCGTCGTACGGCGGATCTATCTCGACTCGGTCCCCCCGGCCACGCTCCCACCCGGCGCCGCCGCGGCGATCTACGACACCTTCGTCCGCTACCTGCGCGACAGCATCCGCTCGCTCCTCGCCGTCTCCCTCATCACGGCGGTGGCCGCCTACCTGTACGGGCCGGGCAGAGTGGCGCGCGCCGTGCGTTCCGCGGTGCGGCGGGGGACGGCTGCCGCGGGGCAGGCGCTGCACCGCGTGGGCGTGCGCACCGGCCGCACCGGAGCGTGGCTGGCCGCTCACCGGCCCTGGACCACCGGCGTCACCATCGGGGCGGGCGCCCTGGCTCTCCTGCTGTGGAACTACCCCACGGTCGGCGTGGTGGCGGTCGTACTCATCGTGGTCGTGGCCGTGCTGGCCGTCACCGCGGTCCTCGCCGCCGCTACGGGGCCGGTCGCCGACGCTGCCGACACACCGCCCCCTTCGAACCCATGAGTCTCTCGTTCACCCGGTTCGGGTGAGGCGACCTGGTCCGTGCCCCGCGTACAACGCCTCCGACAAGCCGCCGGCCGGTGTCACACCGCCGCAGTACGACCTGGCGCGGGCGGCGATCCCTGTCCGCCGGGCGGTAGTACGCACGAGCAGATCCTGCTCGGCCTGGGGGACGCCGACTCGGGCGCCGAAGCCCTGCGGTTCGCCTTCCGCGAGGCAGGCCGACGCGCGAGCCTCCGCACTACCGGGGGCACTGGCGTGTGGGCCTGCGTATGCGGCACAAACGCACGGCGCGGTCAGCCGAACAGACGGGGTACCCGGATCGTCTCGACGCGCCGCCACGAGCCGCCGGGCAGCAGTACACGGTCGCCCTCCGCCGTAGCGGCCTTGGCCCGCACGGCGGTGGTGCGCGCCGCCCTGCGCGACGGCAGCCGGGCGCTACAGGCGCCCCACTCGGCGGGCGACCGGGCAAGGGGCCGCCTGGTCACAGCTCCTCCCGCGACATGAGGTGCGGTACGTCACCCGCGTTCGCCCGCATAAGCACTCACTCCTCGTCCGTCGCCATCCCTTTCTCCGAGGATCACCCCCCGAGGCGCAGTCCGCAGTGCCTCGGACGCGTTGGCCTGGCGAGATGGCGATATCGCGTGCAGCGTGGAAGCGACGGGGCCGATCGACAGGGCGGGAGAGCCGCAGGAGAGGCGGGACACATGGACAGGGATGCCGCCGAGCGCCGTGTGGTGGTCGGTGTCGACGGATCGACGGCCTCGTACGAGGCCCTGCGCTGGGCCGTGCGCTACGCGGGCCTCGCCGGCGGCACCGTGGAGGCGGTCGCGGTGTGGGAGCTGCCGGGCCTGTACGGCTGGTCGGCCCCCGCCGTGGACATGGACGTCGACGAGGAAGAGGCCCGGCAGCGGGTGCGGAAGGAGCTGACCGACGTGCTCGGCGCGGACGTGGCCGGCTCGGTCCGGAGCCAGGTGGTGCACGGCAACCCCGCCGACGTTCTGCTGCGGGCCGCCGAAGGCGCCGAGATCCTGGTCGTCGGCAGCCGGGGCAGGGGCGGGTTCGCGCGCGCCCTGCTCGGCTCGGTCAGCCAGCGAGTGGCGCAGCACGCGAGTTGTCCGGTCGTGATCGTGCGTTCCGAGAAGCAGTGACCTTCCGAGAAGCCATGACCTGAGCCCCCGGCCGCGATCACTGGAAGGCGGGACGGCCACGGCAGGAGCGGTCATCACCGCGGACACCTTCATGCGGCTTCTCGTTCCGGTCGGATGCCCGGAGGCGGGGTGCCGACCGGGGTGCGTCCCGCCTCATACGACGTCCAGCACGTCGGTCACCGGCCGACGGGGACTAGGACGGCCTTCGGGCCCGTAGCCGAGCCTGATCACCATCTGTACATGGCCCATGGCCGAGACCGGGTCGCGGGCCGCCCACCGCAACTCGGCCCGTTCCAGCGGCTGGGACGTCACCGAGGCGACCAGCCCGTCCGTCGTGGCCCGCAGGAGCACCCGCTCCAGCGCCTGGCCCGCGCGCAGCCAGTCCGTCGGTCGGTCGTGAGCCGTGCCCAGCAGGGCGATCTGGGGGTCTCTCTCGAAGGCTGCCCAGCCCCGTCCGGGTACCCGGCGACCGGCGGCGAAATCTCGTACCGGTGTCCCGGCGACGCGGCTGCGAGGCCCGAAGGCCTCAGGAGGGATGCCGTCCGACGTCCCGGCGCCGGCTGCGGGTTCCGTCCGGGCCCAGCGTGCCATCTCGCCCCGGACGCCGGGATCCAGGGCCTCCCGGCCCTCGGCGTCCTCTACCAGCTCCAGAAGCGACGCCACATGCCAGGGTCCGGGGAAGAGCAGCTGGGCCCCCTCTGCGCCGGCCGCCTCGCACAGCCGGTCCTTCAGCGCGCTCGGTATCTCCTCCTCGCGGAAGGGCTGACGGCTGGAGTGCCGGCGGCGGATCGCCGGATGCAGCACGGCGAGGGCCTCGTCCGGTGGCGCCGTGCCGCCGAGCTCCACCTCGGCCAGCAACGCCGGATCGGCTGGTTCTGGCAGGAGCCGGACGACCGGACCCCGGCCGTCCGCCGCAGCCGCCACGCGCAGGTTCAACAGTGCCGCGCCGCAGCCCAGGTGCAGGTTCCGGTGGTCCGGGTCGCTGCGGGGCAGGGCACGCGCCAGGTCGGCGTAGAGGCACAGGACACCACTGTCGCGCAGGTAACGGAACTTCCATGGCTGTGCGTTGTGCAGCGAGGGTGCTTCCACGGCGGCTGCCACCAGCGCGGTGACGTTGTAGCTGTCGAAGGGTGGCGTGCTCATGATGGCCTCCCTGGGTGCCCGGCTCGGCAGCCGACAGGAACCCGGTCGGCATGCCGAGTCCTGCCTCCAGCCTGTGCGACACCTGTTCCCCGGGGGCAGGGGCCGTCCGGACCTGGCCCCGGGGCCGAATGTCCCGCTCGGGAGAGTCCGTTGCCGGTCGCGAGGGCCGATCCGCCCATCGAGGTCACCGAGTCGACCGTGTGAGCGTGAGAACAGGACCGGACGGCTGAGGTTCCCGCAGCCCGGCGAAAGGCGGTGAGCGGTTGTGCGTCTGCCCCTGGTCGTGGGTGTCGCGGGACCGGGCGGCCGACGAGGCGGCCATGCACGGTCTGCCACTGCCATCGTCGCCGTCGCGACGGAGCGTGCCCGGCGGCAGGCCCCGGCCGTCCCGGTCGAATCCGACGTCCTGCCCGAGGACCCGTGCACGCGCTGCCGCACGAGGGCCACAACGCCACCGCATCGCCCACGGAGTGCTGCACGACGCGGCGGGCCCAGTGGCTGTCGTTCCCGAAGTCTCCTGATATTCCCGGCACACTTTCCGCCCATGGACGACGAAACAGGAGTTCCCATGACGAAGGCCGCCCACCCGGACGCCACCCTGCTCACCGACGAGGAACTGCGCGCCCTGGATGCGCACTGGCGCGCCGCCAACTACCTGGCGGTCGGCCAGATCTACCTCATGGCCAACCCGCTGCTGACCGAGCCGCTCAAGCCCGAGCACATCAAGCCGCGGCTGCTCGGTCACTGGGGCACCTCGCCCGGTCTGAACCTCGTGTACACCCACCTCAACCGCGTGATCAAGGCGCGCGGACTGGACGCGCTGTGCGTGTGGGGACCTGGACACGGGGGACCGGCCGTCCTCGCGGGCTCCTGGCTGGACGGCAGCTACAGCAAGACCTACCCCGACGTGTCACGCGACGCGGCGGGCATGGCCCGGCTGTTCCGGCAGTTCTCCTTCCCCGGCGGCGTGCCCAGCCACGTGGCACCCGAGACACCCGGATCGATCCACGAGGGCGGCGAACTCGGCTACTCCCTGGCGCACGCCTACGGCGCGGCCCTCGACAACCCGAACCTGCTGGTCGCCTGTGTGATCGGTGACGGCGAGGCGGAGACAGGCCCGCTGGCCGCGTCCTGGCACTCCAACAAGTTCCTGGACCCGGTGCACGACGGAGCTGTCCTGCCGATCCTGCACCTCAACGGCTACAAGATCGCCAACCCGACCGTGCTGTCCCGGATTCCCGAGGACGAACTCGACGCGCTGCTGCGGGGATACGGGCACGAACCCCTGCACGTCACCGGTGGCGACCCTGCCACGGTCCACCGCGCCCTGGCCGGCGCCTTCGACGAGGCGCTGGACCGCATCGCACTGATGCGGCGCACCGCCCGCGAGGAAGGGGTCACCGAACGCGTGCACTGGCCGGTGATCGTGCTGCGCACGCCGAAGGGCTGGACCGGCCCGGCCGTAGTGGATGGCGAACCGGTCGAGGGCACCTGGCGCGCCCACCAGGTCCCGCTCTCAAAGGTGCGCGAAAATCCGGCTCATCTGCGGCAGTTGGAGGAGTGGCTGCGCTCGTACCGGCCCGAGGAGCTCTTCGACCTGGAGGGCCGTCCCGTCGCGCAGGTCCTCGCCTGCGTCCCCGAGGGGCCGAGGCGGCTCGGAGCCACCCCGCACGCCAACGGCGGCCTCCTCGTCCGTGACCTTCCGCTGCCGTCCCTCGACGCCTTCGCCGTACCCGTCGACAAGCCGGGCAGCACGCTGCACGAGCCCACCCGGGTCCTCGGCAGTCTCCTCGCACAGGTCATGAAGGACACGCGGCAGCGCCGCGACTTCCGTCTCGTCGGACCGGACGAGACCGCCTCCAACCGGCTCCAGGCCGTCTTCGATGCCAGCGCAAAGGCCTGGCAGGCCGGGACCTTGCCGGTCGACGAACACCTGGACCGGCACGGCCGGGTGATGGAGGTCCTCTCCGAGCACCTCTGCCAGGGCTGGCTGGAGGGCTACCTGCTGACCGGCCGGCACGGACTGTTCTCCTGCTACGAGGCGTTCGTGCACATCGTGGACTCGATGGTCAACCAGCACATCAAGTGGCTCAAGACCTCCCGAGAACTGCCCTGGCGGGCTCCGATCCCCTCTCTCAACTACCTGCTGACCTCGCACGTGTGGCGCCAGGACCACAACGGCTTCTCGCACCAGGACCCCGGGTTCGTGGACCACGTCCTCAACAAGAGCCCCGAGGTCGTGCGGGTGTATCTGCCGCCGGACGCCAACACCCTGCTGTCCATGGCCGACCACGTCCTGCGCAGCCGCGACTACGTCAACGTGATCGTGGCGGGCAAGCAGCCCTGCTTCGACTGGCTGAGCATCGACCAGGCCCGGGTTCACTGCGCGCGCGGCGCCGGGATCTGGGAGTGGGCGGGCACCGAGAACGGCGGCGAGCCGGACGTCGTACTCGCCTGTGCCGGTGATGTGCCCACCCAGGAGGTGCTGGCGGCAGCGCAGTTGCTGCGCCGGCACCTGCCCCAACTGGCGGTGCGGGTGGTCAACGTGGTCGACCTGACGCGGCTGCTGCCGCACGAGGCACACCCGCACGGGATGACGGACTTCGAGTACGACGCCCTGTTCACCACGGACAAGCCGGTGATCTTCGCCTACCACGGCTACCCGTGGCTGATCCACCGCCTCGCCTACCGTCGCACCGGCCACCAGAACGTCCACGTGCGCGGTTACAGGGAATCGGGCACCACGACCACCCCGTTCGACATGGTGGTCCGCAACGACCTCGACCGCTACCGGCTCGTCATGGACGTCATCGACCGCGTCCCGGGCCTCGCCGTACGCGCCGCCGCCGTACGCCAGGCGATGGTCGACGTCCGCACCCGCCACCACGCCTGGATCCGCGCCCACGGCACCGACCTGCCCGAGGTTGCCGAGTGGAGCTGGGACGGCTGAACGTCTGTGGGGTGACGAGCCCCCGTTCCGTCCGGGGCCGCTCTGAGGCGGGCCGTCGAGTCGCGCCTCCGGCGGCCAGCCGACCTTGGATTCCGCCCGTACACGAACCTCGTCCAGGCACGGCGGCGCGACCATGAGGCAACGCAACCGACCCCGACCGACGGGCCGGATCAGGAACCGTCCTGCGACCCCGTCGCCGTCTTCGAGTAGGCGTCGTGCCAGGCGGCCTTCGCTCCGGATTCGCCGATCCGGTAGACATCCACCACCGCCCCGACCGCAATGGCCAGCGAGAGCACACCCACGACGATGCGTACCGGCAGGGCGGACCAGCGCATGCCGCTGTCCCGGCCAGCCTCCGCCTGCGCCCGCCGGCCCGCCCACCACACGACCGCCGCCAGCACGAACAGAGCCACGGCCCACGGCAGCAGCCCGTCGCCAAGCTCGGTGTGCCGGCGTACCAGGGCGTCGTCGTCAACGTGCCGTTCGAGCCACTCGCCGGCGTGCGTGGTCAGCGGCACACTGACCAGGGCGACGAGGGCCACCAGCGGCAGCAGCGGCCCCAGCAGCCGGGCGGCGCGCGGCCACAGCGCTGCCGCGACCAGGGCCAGTGCGGTCAGGGGTATCAGGACGACGACCACGTGGACCATCAGGACATGGGCGGGCAGACCGTTGATCAGATTCATCGGGACGCTCTCCAGAGGGGAAGGGGCGCGTCAGCCTGGCACAGCAAACTCTGAGTTCCTTCTCAGCCGGTGGAGCCGGTGGAGCCGAGGGTTCGGTGAAGACCCGTCCGGGCGACAGAACGCGCCCACAGCACCTGGAACCGGCAGGCTGAGAGTGGTCGACAGACGGGTCGAGCGCTGACGGGAGGTTTGAATGGACCTGGAAATTTTCGCCGTCTTGGTACTGCTCTGACAGTCCTGGTGCTGTTCGCTGCACGCAGCGGTTTCGTCACTCACTCGACTCGGACGGTAAGCCGAACATGGCCGATGAACCACGACAAGATTCCGACGCGAAGCCGAAGGACAGTCGGACCAGTGTGCACCCGAGCCTGCGCGCTGTGGCGGCCGCGTCAACGGGCGGAACCCTCGTCATCTGGTGGCCCGCCTTCACCCTGGGCGCGTACAACGCCGTCTTCTTCGACGCCCTGCTCACTCTCTGGGCCGTGACCACCGCCGTGCTCCTCTCAGGGGCGGTTGTGCACAGGAAGAGCTCGGTCCCCTCAGGAGGCTGGCTGGCTCTGGCGCTGCCCTCCCTGTGGGTCATCCTGGCCATCCTGACACCCGGACCCCACATCCCCTTGTACCTCCACTACCTCGAAGTGGGCCTCACCGTGGTGGGTGCTCCGATGCTGGCCTGGCTGTTGTCGAAGATTCTGCTCCCCGACTATGCGGAGCTTCCTCGGTTTCACCGTCTGGGAGCAGTGGGCGTCACCATCGCCGTCGGAGTCCTGGCCTTCCTGCTCGGCAAGTTCAACTACCTGTTTCTGACCTGCGCGGACTTCGACCTGAGCGGCAACAACACGCCGCCACACTGTGCGCAGGGAGGGCCGTTGCACCTGTGAGCCGCAAGGGTCAGCCGGGGGAGCGGTTGATGAGGGCTGATCGGCCCCGCGCGTTGGCCTCACCGGCCCATGACGCGCTCCACGGTCCGGGCGAGTGTGAGAGGCGGACACTTCGAAAGTCGCAGGCACCGGGGCCTGGCTCCCGGCGCCCTGGAGGAGATGAGCCACCGTGATGTTCTGGTACGACCACGACGTCGGCGGATGGGGCTGGTTCGCCATGTCAGCCGGCATGATCCTCTTCTGGGCCCTGATCATCACCCTCGGCGTCCTCCTGTACCGCGCCCTGGCGCGGCCAGAAGGGGGCAGGGACCTTGCCGACACCCGGCCGCCTGGGCCGTCCCCCGAGCAGCTCCTCGCCGAACGCTTCGCCCGAGGCGAGATCGACGAGGACGAGTACCACCGCCGCCTGACCGTCCTGGGAAAAGCCACCGGTGACGTCCCGTGGCCCGGTCGGCGCTGATCGGGAGGAGGCAGCCGTGGACGAGAGACTTTCCGTGGGCGCCATGATGAACGGGTCGCCGTACTCGATCAGCGAGGACGAGACGTTGCTGATGGCCTGGGAGGTGGTCGAGCGGTCCGGGCAGCGTCATCTGCCGGTGGTCCGCCAGGACGGCTGCTGCGCCGGCCTGCTGGACCGCGCAGAGCTGGCCGTCGCCTGCGCGGACCCCGCGGTGACGCTGTCCCGCCGGAGGGTGCGCGACCTCGTGCGCGGGCGCCGCACGGTCACGGTCCATCCCGAGGAGTCGACGCTCCGCGCGGCGGCCGTGATGACTGAGGAGGATGTGGACGCGCTGCCGGTCACCGACCCGCACGGACGACTGACCGGCCTGCTCACGGCGCAGGACTATGTGGCCGCCGCGGCCGGCCTGCACCGGCACACCGGGTCGGCGCAGGGGGTGCCGCTCCGATGTGCACCGCTGCCCGGGCTGCCACCTCGTCGAAGGGAGCGGGAACGCGGCATTCCCATTCCGTAGGGACTTGTCGGCTGCTCGGGGAGCGCTGAGGCGGGGCCGAGGAGCGGCGAGTGGCTGCGCGCTTCCCGAAGTCCCAAGGGCCGAACGGCCCTGCTTTCGGGGCTGACAGGCCCCTGCACACACCGACCGCGCGTGACGAAGATCAAGAGCATGGGGAGAAAGGAAAGCCGGGAGTGATTGCTGTTGTGGGGCATCCCGATCTCGCCACGTCGACGCTCGCGCTGCTGGAGGAGGAACTGCGCTCCCGGCTGGCCGACTTCGCCCGGGCGGGACGAGTGGGACTGGTCCGCGCCGGGAAGGGGTTGCCGCTCGCGTTCGGGCGGGCCGCGCGCAAGGCGGGGCTGGCCCTGGTGACGGTGCTGCCGTCCTGCAACGGCGTACCCGCGTACGTCGCCGAGCCGGACCGCAAGGCGGCCGGGGAGCTGCTGTTGCTGTCACAGCAGGTGCGGCTGGTGGAGTACGACCCAGGTGACCGCACCTCGTGCATATCGGCCCAGGAGAGGCTGCTGCGCTCGTGCGCACGGGTGCTGGCCGTGTGGGACGGGTCGCCGTCCAACGGGAGGGACGCGACGGCTCACCTGGTGGCCTATGCCCGCAGCCATGGCGTCGACGTCGAGGTGCTCTGGCCGCAGGGGGCCGAACACGAGGCCGTTCGCGGAGAGCCGTCATGACCAGCCAGCCCCCTTCTTCCCCTGCTGTCGCCCGCATGGTCGAGCTGGGCCGGGAGGAGTCGCTCAGGCTGCTGGCGAGCGTGTCCATGGGGCGTGTCGGCTTCACCCGCCAGGCACTGCCGGTGATCCGGCCGGTCAACCACCTCGTCACCGGCGACGGCGACGTCGTCATCCGTACGCATGCCGGGGCCGCCCTGCTGACCAGCGCGTCGGCGTCGGAGGTGGTGGTGTACGAGGCGGACCGGATCGACGAGGGCAGTCATACCGGCTGGAGCGTGATGGTCACCGGTACGGCGAGCCGCGTGACCGACCCGCCGACGCTCTCCCGCTACCACGCGGAACTCACTCCCTGGGTCAGCAGGGACATGGAGTACGTGGTGCGCATCAAGGCCGAGCTGGTCACCGGATACCGGCTGGTGCGTTGAGGCAGCCCCGGAAAACGTGCATGCGTACGGGATCTCGGCCGTGCCAGGATGGCGCCGGGAAGCGAGGTCTCGTGGACGAGTTGAGGCGATTCCGCCTGGCGCTGGTCGCGTGGGCGGCGGGCGGAGCGGAGGCGGGTGAGGCCGCCGCGCTGGCGCGGGAGCTGGCCGGCGGCGGTGTGTGGACGGTCGTGCTCGTCGAGGGGAGCAGCGATCAGGTCGCGCTCGAAGCGCTGGCCATGCGCTACGGCCGCGACCTCGGTGCAGAGGGCGTCGCGGTCGTACCGCTCGGAGGCGCGACGAACATCGGGCGTTTCCTGGACGTGTGCGGTCCTCCGGGGCTCGGCCTCCCGCTGGCCGGTCTCTACGACATCGGCGAGGAGCGGCATTTCCGGCGTCATCTTGAACGGGTCGGGCTCGGGTCCGGTCTCACCCAGGCCAAGTTGGAGACACTCGGGTTCCATGTGTGCGTCGCCGACCTGGAGGACGAGCTGATCCGCGCTGTCGGGGCCGAGGGCGTGCAGCAGGTGATCGAGGCCCAGGGCGAGCTGCGCCCCTTCCGCACCTTCCAGGGCCAGCCGGCACAGCGGGAACGGCCCGTGGAACACCAGCTGCGACGCTTCATGGGCACGCACAGCGGCCGCAAGGCGCTCTACGCGCAGGCGCTGGTCGGGCACCTGCACCTCGAGCGGGTTCCCCGGCCGTTGGAGCGCCTCCTCGCGCACGTCTGACACAGCCGATGCCAACGCCGTCGCCGTGTCAGACGGGAGGGCTATCCTCTGGCGGGTCAACCGCGTTCCATCAGCAGGAGGTTTGAGGCCCTGATGACTGTGTCGTCTCGTGACTCGATGCTGGAGCTGCTCTCGGCCGACGGCCCGGATCCGGACCATGCCGAGGCGATGATGCTCTACGGCAGGCTGGTCGGAACGTGGAACATCAGCAACCGATACCAGTTCCCCGATGGACAGTGGCATACCGCGGCGGGCGAGTGGCGTTTCGGCTGGGCCTTGGGCGGCCGGGTGGTGCAGGACGTGCTCTTTTGCCCGGAGTTCCACGATCGGTACCCCGGCACCACCATCCGCATGTACGACATCACGACCGGGCTGTGGCAGATTACGTGGATCTCACCGAAGCTTCCGTCGTACTTCTCACAGATCGGCCGGCCTGACGGTGCCGGTGGGATGATCCAGGAGGGTACCGACTCGGAGGGCAGGCGCTCGCGGTGGACGTTCACCGACGTCACGCCGACCTCTTTCCGCTGGCAGGGGTTCAGCGCCGCCCCCGACGGCGAGTTCGAGTTGTTCCAGGAGATGCACGCGACACGCGGGTAAATGTAATCGTCAAGTGCTGTGGACCAGTTCATTCGCTCACTGTGAGACAGACCTTGGTTCGAGGAGGTAAGTGGATGTCAGCGAACTGCTGATGTAGCGCACGGATCGGTTCCGGGTCGGTCAGCGCATCGCCTCCGCGGCTGGCCGCTCGGTACAGCGTCGTGCCCTGATCAGGGCGCAGGACGACGTAGTGCAGGTGGATGCTGGGCGAGAGCCGGTCGGCCAGCAACCGGGCCACCGTGCACGGCGACGAGGCCGTCTGCCTGTGGAAAGGCCCGGCTCCTGCCTCCGTCCGCTCACGGGGAGTCGACGCTCCCTCTATTGAGAGGGCCGCCCATGGTCCGTCCGGGTGCGACGGCGGGTCATGCGCGTATACGTCACCGCAATGGTGAGAAACAACCCGAGGACGGTGGCGGAAGCGGTGACGACCGCGAACCAGTCCGCGGTGTCCTTGGGCCCTGTGGCCAGCCTGAAGGCCGCGGTGACCGCGGCGGCCGTCAGCCCGGTACCGACGAGGATGGGCACGACGTACCGGGAGCGGTCGGTGACAGGCGGGGGCTGGGCGTGGCCCAACTCTCCCCACTGGCGGGCGACTTCCCGCACCTCGTGCCGCCGCTGTACGGCCGCACGCAGCCACAGGCCGGTCGTGACGAGTACGCCCGCGACGGCCGCGGCGCACGGTATCCACCATGCCTCGGCCAGGAGCAGCAGTACGGCGACGATCCCGGTCGTGCTCCAGCCGCTGACGCAGGCTGCCGCCGCGCTGCGGCGGGAGAGCAGGCGGTCGGCTCCCGCGCGCAGGTCGCAGAGGGCCGGCACGTACCAGACGCAGCCGGAAGCGGTCACCATCGCAGTGCCGAGGGCGAGAACTGCTTGCGCCATGGTCTACCTCGCTGCCTGTTCCAGGGCGGCGAACTCCGGGTGGTGCAGGTCGAGCGCCGGCGACTCGGAGCGGATGCGGGGGATGGAGACGAAGTTGTGGCGTGGGGGCGGGCAGGAGGTGGCCCATTCCAGGGAGCGGCCGTAGCCCCAGGGGTCGTCGGCCTTGACTGGCGTGCCGTACTTGGCGGTCTTCCAGACGTTGTAGAAGAACGGCAGGATCGACAGGCCGAGCAGGAACGACCCGATCGTGGAAAGGGTGTTGAGGGCGGTGAAACCGTCGGCGGCCAGGTAGTCGGCGTAGCGGCGGGGCATGCCCTCGGCGCCCAACCAGTGCTGGACGAGGAAGGTGAGGTGGAAGCCCGCCGTCAGCGTCCAGAAGGTGATCTTGCCGAGGCGTTCGTCGAGCATCTTGCCGGTGAACTTCGGCCACCAGAAGTGGAATCCGGCGAACATCGCATACACGACCGTACCGAACACCGTGTAGTGGAAGTGCGCGACGACGAAGTACGAGTCGGACAGGTGGAAGTCCATCGGCGGCGAGGCGAGGACCACGCCGGTGAGTCCGCCGAAAAGGAAGGTGATCAGGAAGCCGGTCGTCCACAGCATCGGCGTCTCGAAGGACAGGCTGCCCTTCCACATCGTGCCGGTCCAGTTGAAGAACTTCACGCCCGTCGGCACCGCGATCAGGAACGTCATGAAGGAGAAGAAGGGGAGCAACACCCCACCGGTGACGTACATGTGATGGGCCCACACGGTCACGGACAGGCCCGCGATGGCGATGGTCGCGCCGATCAGGCTCTTGTAGCCGAACATCGGCTTCCGGGAGAAGACCGGGATGACCTCGGAGATGATCCCGAAGAACGGCAGCGCCAGGATGTACACCTCCGGATGGCCGAAGAACCAGAACAGGTGCTGCCACAGGAGCGCCCCGCCGCTGGCCGCGTCGAAGACGTGGCTGCCGAACTTGCGGTCGCACTCCAGCGCGAACAGGGCGGCGGCGAGCACCGGGAAGACGATCAGGACCAGTACCGCGGTCAGCAGTACGTTCCAGGTGAAGATGGGCATCCGGAACATGGTCATGCCCGGGGCGCGCATGCAGATGATGGTGGCGATGAAGTTGACCGCGCCGGCGATCGAACCGAAGCCGGACAGGGCCACGCCCATGATCCACAGGTCGGCGCCGAGGCCCGGCGAGTGGACGGCGTCGGACAGCGGTGCGTACAGGAACCACCCGAAGTCGGCCGCCCCGCCGGGTGTCAGGAAACCGAACGCCGCGATCGAAGACCCGAAGAGGAACAGCCAGTAGGCAAGCATGTTCAACCGGGGGAAGGCCACATCCGGGGCGCCGATCTGCAGCGGCATGATCCAGTTGGCGAAGCCGGTGAACAGGGGCATGGCGAACATCAGCAGCATGATCGAGCCGTGCATGGTGAACGCCTGGTTGAACTGCTCGTTCGACATGATCTGCAGTCCGGGACGGGCGAGTTCGGCACGCATCAGCAGTGCCATGACGCCACCGATGATGAAGAACGCGAACGCGGTGACCAGGTACATCGTCCCGATCTTCTTGTGGTCGGTGGTCGTCAGCCACTCTGTCCCGACCTGCTGTATCTGTGCCTCGTCCACCGGACGGTGTCCTTCCCGTCTGCTCATGTCGCTGACGAGCCGGGAAGAGCCGTCAACGGGGGACATGGACTTGGCTCTTCCCGGCCGCCGTCACATGATCGTCGGACGGCCCCCTGGTCCCGATAGGGTCGAACGGCCCCGGCCACGGCCGCAGCTGGGGTCCAACGGCCCCTCTTCCCGCTGCTCAGCACTGACCGGTTCAGGAATGACGGGAATGTTCGCGACCTCCCGAGCCCGCAGCATCCGCTATGTGATCGCAGCGTCCCGTACCCGACCGGATCGGGCACAGGATGTCGGGTCCGGCAAGGTGAGTCCTTCCTAACGTGAGTGATCGAAAGGGAAGGAGGCCGGGGTGCTGGAGCGACTGAACCAGGCCATGGAGCACATCGAGGGCCATCTTGATCGACGGATCGAGGGGGCCGACCTTGCGCGGATCGTGGTGACTTCGGAGTACCACTTGCGGCGGCTGTTCTCCGCGCTGGCGGGGATTCCGCTGTCGGAGTACATCCGGCGCAGACGGCTCACGGTTGCTGGTGCTGAGGTGCTGGCCGGGGATCGGACGCTGTTGGAGATCGCGGTGCGGTACGGCTACACGTCGGGGGAGGCGTTCGCGCGTGCGTTCCGCGTCATGCACGGCGTCGGTCCCGGCGAGGCCAGACGGTCCGGTGCGAGTCTGCAGTCCCAGCCACGGCTGTCCTTCCGCCTCACCGTCGAAGGGAGCAGCAGTATGCGATACCGGGTCGTGGAGAAGGATGAGTTCCGTGTGGTCGGCAGGAAGGCGCGCGTTCCGCTAGTGCACGAGGGGGTGAACCCTGCCATCGCCGACTTCATCCGTGGCATCGGGCAGGAGACGCTGCAGCGCATTCAGAGTCTGTCTGATCAGGAGCCGCAGGGGATCGTAGGGGTGAGTGAGAACCTCGACCCGAGTCGGGCGGAAGGGACCGAACTCGACTACTACCACGGGGTGGTGACCTGCGCCGCCGCCTCCCAGGACATGGATGGGCTCACCGTTTCGGCCGGGACGTGGGCCGTCTTCGAGAACTCTGGGCCGTTTCCGCAGGCGCTCCAGTACCTCTGGCGGGACGTGTTCACGCAATGGTTCCCGTCCAATCCATACCGGAGCCGGCCGGGACCGGAGATTCTGCGGACCCGGCTGTCGCAGGACGCCACACAGGCGGAAGCGGAGCTGTGGATCCCTGTGGAGCGGACTGTGGTCTGAACGAGAGCGTGCGGCGGCCCTGGGCCGCCGCACGTTTTCGAGGCGGTGGCCGCGTGACCGATGCCGATCGGAAGAGCGTCGGGGAGGGAAAGAGTGTAGTCCAGGGAGTGTAGATCACGGTGGACGACGTATCATTATCCAGGGTGCTGCCCGGAGACCCGTCGCGACCTCTCCGCTGCGTCAGGCGTACGGCGGGAGCGGGCGCTC